>JAZUOL010000072.1:0-33419 GCA_045604605.1 Acutalibacteraceae bacterium
CTTCGGTGTTAAGGGCGGAAGAAAAGCCGCAGAAGAGTTTATGAAAAAGCTCAGACTCATCGCCATTGAAACTCATGTTGCAGATGCAAGAAGCTGTTGCTTACACCCTGCAAGTGCAACTCACCGCCAGATGAATGACGCAGAGCTTGAAGCTTGCGGAATCACTGCAAACCTTGTTCGTCTTTCCTGCGGTCTTGAAAACGCAGAAGACCTTATTGCTGATATTCAGCAAGCCCTTGCTGAATAAGTGGCAAATTGCAAGTGGAAAGTGGAAAATTAAGGGTCTGCGACGCATTTTTTAATACTTGGAAGCGTAGCTTCCCCGAAACTTACAACTTTCCACTTTTAACTATCAACTTTATAAAGGAGGTATGAGGAATGCCCATCAAATTACCCGATGAGTTACCTGCAGTAAAAACTCTTGAAGAAGAGAATATATTCGTTATGACCGATACTCGCGCTATAACTCAAGATATACGACCCTTAAAAATCCTGGTTCTCAACCTCATGCCGAAGAAAACGGAAACAGAAACTCAACTCTCCCGCCTTTTGGGAAACACACCCTTGCAGGTGGAATTTGAATTAATTCATACAAAATCCCACGTTCCGAAGCACACTCCCAAGGAATACCTTTTAGCATTCTACAAAACCTTTGATGATGTTAAACACAGAAAGTTTGACGGTCTTATTATCACAGGCGCACCTGTTGAAAAAATGGAATTCGAAGAGGTCACCTATTGGGAAGAGCTTTGTGAAATTATGGAATGGTCAAAAACCCACGTAACAAGTACCTTCCATATTTGTTGGGGCGCTCAGGCAGGGCTCTATTACCACTACGGAATAAAGAAATACCCACTCCCCGAAAAGCTCTCAGGAATTTATAAGCACACAGCCGATTATAAAAAATCAATTCTTTTAAGAGGCTTTGACGATGAATTTCCCGTCCCGCACTCAAGATATACTACAGTAAAAAGAGAGGATATAGAAAAAGTTCCGGAGCTTAAAATTCTCGCATCCTCTGATGAAGCAGGTATATATATCACCTCTTCAGAAAACGGCAAGCAAATTTTTGTTACAGGTCACTCAGAATATGATACAGAAACTCTCAAAAACGAGTTCCTTCGTGATAAGGATGCAGGGCTTGATATCAGAATGCCTAAAAACTATTTCCCCAATGACGATATAACAAAAGCGCCTTTAAACACATGGCGTTCTCACGCAAACCTTCTCTATTCCAACTGGCTGAACTACTTCGTTTATCAGACAACACCTTATGATATTGAAACTATAGAATAAACAACAACCCATCAACTTTCTTAAATGAAAATTGATGGGTTGTTCATTATTTAAAGATTATTCTTTGTTTTCTTCAATAGCTTCATCTGCTACCTCAACAGGTGCTTCATAAGGCACTTCAACTACATTATTCTCAACAGTTGTTTCCGCTTGAGGAATGTAGCTGTAGGTCTGACCCTCCTGAGCAACATAGGTTTCTTCTTCTGGCAATTTTTTGAGATTGATTGCCGCAATAATACCGCTTGCAAGAGAAACAAGCACCCAGATATGAAATACAAAATCAAGAATCATATCTGCCGGAAAGCCTGTGAAACAGAACATTGCAAACATTACAAAAGTATCTGCAACAAACAGTAAAAGTGCTACAACAAGCCAACCATACCCGTGCTTCTTTGAAAGGAACCACATAAGTGCATAAATCCCAACAATAACAACCGCTACCACAACCGTACCAATAAAAAAGCTATTTGCAAAGGGTTCAAAATCTCTCCAATCAACATAATATTCAGCAGGCATTCTACCTGTGTAAGCCATACCAGACATCGTTAAATAGTAAGGAATTGCCGCAGAAAAAAGGAAATACGAGCTACTACCCACAGCACACAAAACACAATTTATTAATGTAAATGCAATAACAAGCAAAATATTGTGTCTTGCACCGTTATATCTTGAAGTAAGCTTTTGTCTTTCGCTCATATTCTGAGTGTTTTTATTTTTGAAAAATCCCATATTTACTCTCCCCTCACCTATTTATCAGATTAAGATAATTATACACTATTCTACAAAATTCGTCAAAAATTTATACGGCGCATTTTCGCGCCCCAAAACTTGCCACTTGCCACTTTCAACTTGCCCACTACTTTATATGTTGTCGTAATCAATCCTTCTGTCCCTGAAATAAAATTCTTTGTCGTGGTCGCTGATTTCACGAAGCACCTTGCAGGGATTTCCTACTGCAACAACATTTGCAGGAATATCCTTTGTAACAACGCTACCTGCACCGATAACTGTGTTGTCACCTATTGTAACACCGGGAAGTATTATTGCTCCTGCACCAATCCAGCAATTTCTGCCAATATGAACAGGCATATTATATTGATATGCTTTCTCACGAAGCTCGGGGAGAATGGGATGCCCCGCAGTTGCCACAACAACATTTGGCCCGAACATTGTGTAATCGCCCACATAAATATGTGTATCATCAACCATTGTAAGACCGAAATTTGCGTAAACATTATTCCCGAAATGCACATGATGACCGCCCCAGTTAGCGTGGAATGGTGGTTCAATATAGCAATCCTCGCCAATTTCTGCAAACATCTCTTTAAGCATTTCTGCTCTTTTCGGAAGCTCTGTGGGCCTTGTCATATTAAAATCATAAAGCTTATTAACATAGCTCAACTGCTCAACCATTATATCGTCACCGCTTGGGTAATAAATCATACCTGAGTGCATTTTTTCTTTATTAGTCATAATTTTCTCCCTCGAATAAAAAACTGTATTATACAAAAAATTATATCACAAAAACAATTCTTTACAACAGTTTACCATTGAAAAACCCAAGAAAAAAGTGTATTATAGTATTTAATGTAAAATAAAAAAACGGAGAAGCAAAAATGAAAGTTACTGATACAGTTTTTTATGTAGGCGTAAACGACCACGATATTGATTTATTTGAGGGTCAATATGTTGTGCCAAACGGTATGGCATATAACTCTTATATTGTAAAAGGCGAAAAAACTGCCGTTATGGACAGCGTTGATATTAATTTTTACAGTCAATGGATGGCTAACATCAAGGAAGCCCTCAACGGCGAAGCTCCTGACTATCTCATAGTTCAACATATGGAGCCCGACCATTCCGCAAGCATTAATATTTTTATGCAGACTTATCTCGATACCAAAATTGTTGCATCAAAGCAGGCATTTGCTATGATGAAAAACTATTTCGGAACAGATTTCAGCGACAGACAAATTGTTGTTGGCGAAAACGATACTCTCGATTTGGGTAGCAGAACACTTACATTTGTTACCGCTTCAATGGTTCATTGGCCCGAGGTTATCGTAACCTACGACTCAAAAGATAAAATTCTCTTCTCAGCAGATGGCTTCGGCAAATTCGGTGCATTGGATGTTGAAGAGGATTGGGCTTGCGAAGCAAGGCGCTATTATTTCGGCATTGTTGGTAAATACGGAACACCTGTTCAGAACCTTCTCAAAAAAGCATCTGCTTTGGAAATTAATATAATCTGTCCTCTTCACGGACCCATTCTCACAGAAAACTTAGGCTATTATCTCGACCTTTATAACACCTGGTCTTCCTATGGTGTTGAAAGTGAAGGCATTGTAATTGCCTACACATCTGTTTACGGCAACACAAAAAGAGCTGCCCACAAGCTTGCAGATATTTTAAAAGAAAAGGGTTGCCCCAAGGTTACCGTTACAGATCTCGCCCGCGATGATATGGCAGAAGCGGTTGAAGATGCTTTCCGCTACGGTAAGCTTGTTCTTGCAACAACAACCTATAATTCTGATATTTTCCCATTTATGAGAACCTTTGTTGATGCTTTAACAGAAAGGCTCTATCAGAACAGAACCATCGGTATAATCGAAAATGGCTCCTGGTTCCCAACTGCCGCAAAGATTATTAAAGGTATGTTTGAAAAATCAAAGGACATTACTTTTACAGACACAACCGTTACAATTAAATCTGCAATGAATGATGACACATTAAAACAACTCGAATCCCTTGCAGATGAACTTATGAAATAAAAATTATTCTCCCCAACTTTTTGGTTGAGGAGAATTTTTATTATCTATATTTCCGGAAATACACTTGCAATTTCATTCAATATGTATTCTGCCTTTTGCTTTTCTTCCTTATATTTTTCACATTCTCTTGCATCTTCATTTTTCCATACAGAAAGAATTTCAGGGAAAGTGAGAATAGTTTCAAAAGCAGCTTTTTTACCATATTTGTTTTTTATTATATCAATTATTTCACAAGGGTTGCTTTCATCGCCTGCAAACAAATGCCCCTTTGACACAGCAAATGCGCAAAGTTTTCTTACACTTTCTTCTTCGCCCTTTTCACCGCAGGAAAGAACACCATCCACTCTTTTCTCAACCTCCTCCAGGGGAAGAGAAAAAGCCTGCACCATAAGCATTCCGATTTCCTTTTGAGAAAAGCCTCTTTTCATAAAAGAAGCAACATAACCGCCAACAATTTTGTCAACATCCTTATTGACCTCATGGGGCGCAGTTGTGCTGTCTAAAATCCATTTTGGCACAAATTTTTCATTACTCATAAAATCACCGAAATAATTATACTCCCATATTACGCTAAAATCAACTATGCAAAGCTTTTATTTGACAACATCCCATATCTATTATATAATCAACATAAAAAAGAAGCAGCTTTATTTTTCTGTATTATGGAGGAAACATTTTGAAAAAACTCATTGCATTACTTATTTCAATCGTCCTTATATTTCTGTGCTCCTGTACAAAAAGAAGTGAAACCACCAACACAACCACACCACCTGAAACCGTTCAGGCAAAGTCGGTTTATGTTTATAAAAATGCCGTCAAAGATTATCTTTCTCCCGTAAAAGAGTTTTCATGGGAAAGACAATACTCGCCTGAATTTGTAATGATACATTTCATCAGCGCAGTCACCCCACACCCTGAAGACCCTTACAATATGGAATATGTTCGTGATATTTTTGTAGAATATGACATAAGCGTGCATTATATTATAGAACGTGACGGCACAATTCACTGCTATATTCCTGAAAACCGAGTAGCGTGGCATGCAGGCGAGGGCGAATTCAACAACAACCCTGATTACACAAATCAAATGAATCAATACGCAATAGGCATTGAGGTTGTTGCCATCGGTTCAGAAAAAGATATGTCCATATATATGAATTCTGACACTTACAATAACATTGACCCATCGTTAATAGGTTTTACAGAAGAGCAATATGACTCTTTGAAAGCTCTCGTAAGTGATATTTGTGAAAGAAACAGCATACCTATGGACAGAGAGCATATTATCGGTCACGAGGATTATTCCCCTAACAAAACAGACCCGGGCGAGCTTTTTGATTGGAATAAACTTATATCAGATAATTAAAAATCATATAATTGATAAATCACCTACCGAGATTATTTTTACTCGGTAGGTGATTTTCTTAAATATTTTCAATTATCAAATCAACACATTCTTCTGCGGTTTTACCATCACATTCAATGGTGATATCTGCATATTTCTCATAAAGAGGGGCTCTTTTCTCATAAAGCTCTGAAATTGTTGTCCCCTCTTTCATGGCAATACCTCTGGTATGTATATTCTTTATTCTGCTTTGCAGTTCTTGCGAGCTTACTTTAAGATAAAAGATCATTCCGTTTTCTTTAAGTTTTTCCATTGCCTTTTCACCATAAACTGCACTTCCGCCTGTTGCCACAACGGAATTCACAAAAGCCTGCTTGCAGATTACAGCTTCTTCAAGGCGTATAAATTCATCAATGCCGATTTTTGATATAGTGTCGCAAAGGCTTTCGCCTGTAGTTTTCTGAATACTTAAATCAGTATCACAGAAATCAAAAAGCAAGCTCTTTGCAAGTATAACACCAATGGTACTTTTTCCTGCACCGGGCATACCTATTAAAACAATATTTTTCATATTAATCTCCGCTATAAGTTGGGGCGTTTTTTGGTGATGTGCCCTTTATAACATTATGATAATATGAATAAGTCATTGGAGTATCTTTTTTAAGATTTCCTGCATCTGTAACCTCGCCAAGAAAAACTGTATGAGTAGCGGTTTCCATTGTGTCAATAACCTTGCAGGTGATATAACTCATAGCATCGGGTAAAACAGGAAGATAGCCTTTAACAAGGGGTTCAATACCCTCAAATTTATCAACATCTCTGCCACTTCTGAAACCAAAGGAGCCAATAATCATAGGGTCAACATTTTCTCCTAAAATATTTATGGCAAACACGCCTGTGTCTTTTATACATTCGTTTGTAAAATTGTCGTGATTAATTGATACTGCAACAGTTGCAGGAGTTGAAGTTATCTGCATAGCAGAATTTGCGGTGCAACCTGTAGCTTTACCTTTAGCCCATGTTGTTACAACATAAACTCCGTATGATAAATTAAATAATGCAGTTTTATCCATCACATTTACCTCCCAAAATATGTAAACTTGAAAAATTTCTGAAAAACCGACGAAACCGTAGTTCCGTCGGTTTTCGGATTATACTTCTCTGAAAGCGTCTTTACCAAGACTGCATACGGGACAAACCCAATCATCAGGAATATCTTCCCAAGCTGTGCCCGGTGCGATTCCGCTATCAGGGTCACCGAGTTCAGGGTCATAAACATATCCGCAAGGACATTCATATTTCATAATAACCACGCCTTTCTTTTTTCCTATATTATAGGAAGAAAAAAGTTAATTATTCACCAAAATATCTCTTAAGAAGACCTTCGAATGCTTTACCGTGTCTTGCTTCGTCGCGAGCCATTTCGTGAACAGTATCATGGATAGCATCGAGATTCTGCTCCTTAGCCATCTTAGCAAGCTCGAATTTACCGAGTGTTGCGCCGTTTTCAGCTTCTACTCTCATTTCGAGGTTTTTCTTTGTTGAATCAGTTACAAGCTCACCAAGGAGTTCAGCAAACTTAGCAGCGTGCTCTGCTTCTTCATAAGCTGCTTTTTCCCAGTAAAGACCGATTTCGGGATAGCCCTCTCTGTGAGCAACTCTTGCCATTGCAAGATACATACCAACCTCTGTGCACTCGCCCTGGAAGTTTGCACGAAGACCGTCGATGATTTCTTCGCTTACGCCATTAGCAACACCGAGAACATGCTCTGCTGCCCAAGTCATTTCTTCATCTTTAACTTCAACAAATTTTTCTGCGGGAGCTTTGCAAAGAGGGCAAGCTGCAGGGGGATTTTCGCCTTCAACGATCTGACCGCATACTAAACATTTCCATTTTTTCATAACAATTGACTCCTTTAATAAACTTTAATTTAAAACTTTTTATATATTATTTCGGCAATCCTTGCAGATTCCGTAATAAACTGTTTTTTGTGATTCCACCTGATGACCTAAACTATCGAACACCTTTGGAACCTCGTTTTTACAAAAAATGTCTGTAATAACATCACATTTCTTGCATAAAAAGTGAATATGGTCTTCAAGGTTACCCTCATAGTGAACCTTTTTATCACTACTCTCGATAACGGTTATCAGACCTTCATCATGAAGCTGACCGAGATTTCGGTAAACTGTGCCAAGGCTTATATTGGGTATCTTTTCCTTGACTCGCTCATAAATCATATCCGCTGTAGGATGGTCGCAGGAAATTTTCAGAACATCAAGAACTGCATCTCTCTGCCTTGAACTTCTCATATAACCATCTCCTTGCTCAAACTTTTTATAAACAGTAATGATTACTATTTACAGTTATAATATATCAGAGGATTATCTCTTTGTCAACACTTTTTCAAGAATTTTTTTGAAATTTTTTTATTAACTCAATTTGTTCATTCTGAATGTGGCAAAGCTCTTTATAATATGTAGCAGTTTCTCCGTTAAGAAGCAGGTATTTACCAACTCTTTTCACGCCTTTAACAAACCTTCTGCTAAATTGATATTCGCCCTCGCTTAAAGGACAATCCGCCCTTAAATCAAAAATAACATCTATATTTCCCTCTTCCGAAACTATTGGGAACAAGGGATAAATTCTGCAAGAAAGCGGACGGCGGTTTCTGTCACATATACCGTTGCATACTGCAAGCTTATCGCCGCTATCTGTTTCTATTACATTTATATCAGGGTCAATAAGCTTCTCTTCACCCGGAAAAAGAAGCATACCTGTTTTCTCGTCGCCCTTACAGCATTTTCCATTACATATTTTTCCGCAATCAAAATTCAAAGGTGTTACTCTTCTTAAAGCAGAATAACAGCTTTTAATAACATTTTCTTTTTTCATTTTAATACCTCTGACTATTTTCTAAAAAACTTCTCATAATAATATAGGTGACGGAAAATCCGTATACCTATAATAGTAGGAGGTTATAAATTATGAACGAACAGAAAAACAACAGCATCGGTTGCACAGTTGATTCTTGCGTTTACCATGCACAGAATGCAAACTATTGCACAAAAAACGCAATTGAAGTTGGTGCTTGTAATTGCGAAGCAAAATCAGTTGACGCAACTTGCTGCCAGTCATTTAAAGTAAAATAAGCCTATTAAAAGCAAAAACCGTCCTTCAGGGACGGCTTTTTTGCTCTTATTTGATTATTTTGGCTCATCCGTCACAATGTTATCAACTTTATCTGCAACTACCCATTTATTGCTTTTAGGATTACCTGCATAGGTATTCCCTTTAATCACAACATCCGAGCTGCAGGAAACATTAACCGCGTGATTATCATTCAAAACAAAAAGATTGTTTTCTATTAAAATATTCCTGTGAACAGGCCCATTATATTTTTTGTTTTCAGGCTTAATGAGAATTGCATCCTCCTCGCAGTTCATAAAAGCGTTACCACGAATCACAACATCATTAACGCAACCACTTTCAAACCATTCCTCAGCATCGTCCGAAATAAGAATGCCGCTCATCCCCGTATTTAAAAACTTATTATTTTCAATTCGTATTTTTCCTCTGGTTGTTGCAAGAACACCTCTGGTAACAACTCTGTTTATAGTATTTCCGTTGAATTCAAAATCAGGATTTGAGGAAACGTTTTCTATAACACCGCCCTCTTTCAAGGGGGCATCATAAGTGGCAAGAGTTAAATCATAATAATATTTATCTCTTAACCTCGACTTTAACACCTTTGTTCTACCAACCTCAATAAGAGTTTCCGGGTCAACAAAAGCAATTGTATCCCCCTCGTTTATGCAATTAAGTCCATAAGTCTGAGGATGAGGAAATTTTACTGTTAATTTATCCTTATTGCTTTCAACAATTTTAAAATAAATTCCGTGGACATTACAAGCATCGTCACCTGCGCCATCAAAATTACAATTTCTTACTGCAATTCTTCCTCTGCACATACTGAACTGCATAAAATCAGCCTTAGAGCAAAAATCCACCTCACTATCCTTTAATGGTGAAAAATCAAGATTTTCTAAGGTTATATTCTCACTATTCTGGGCAATTAATGCAAAAGCAGGATTATAATGTTGTTTAACATTCTTTAATGTTATCTTTTTTGAGTTATCAATAAGAATACCGACCTGGTCTCTGATAGCAGGGAAAACGTAAAAAACCTGACCCTCAACAAAGCTTTTCGGAGTAAGATACCTGACATTGAAAACCCTGTCTGAAACCTGACGAATATTAGAAGCCCCATTAAAAGGATGCGCTTCGCTTCGATTTATATGAAAATAGTTATCAGGCTTTGCAGTAGGCATCCACCAACCACTATTCTGAAAATCTGTAAAATTCATTTTATAATCGGTGCCATACCAATAGTATTCGCCGTTTTCTTCTTTAAAATCGCTTGATTCATCAATTTTAAAGGTCACATAAAATGGCGAAGCTTTAACAACGGTAATTTTATGCACATTGGGTTTAACCGTAACAATTGTCAGATTTTTAAGAACAATATTTTCACAGTTATTAATAAGCATATTTGTCATATTGCCATCTATTATGAAAACAGAGTTATTGCAGTCAATTTCCATATTTCTGACATTCTCAATAGCAAAACCGATTTTTCTCACATTAGGCTTTTCGCCCTTTTTATATTCATCAACTGCAACTGTATTTGATATAAAAACTTCTCTTTCCTCGGCATTTTTGCTCATAAAAACATACTTACCCTTTGGAAGAGTAAGATTTTTATTAACTGCAGTCTGGGCAGATGTATTAAAAAGGTTTTTAAAAGCAGTTGTAGCCTCTGTGTTAGGCTTAACGCTGAAGGATTCGGGGTAAATAACCACATTAACACCTCATATATAATATACAATTATAATACAATACCCCACATCAAAAAGCAATATTATAAATATTACATTTTTTCTAATATATCTAAGCACAAGAAAAGACCACCGCGTCTCTTCTGCGGTGGTCTTTTCTTGTACGAGAAATTTTCATTTCCTGCGTATCGTATTGGCATCTATATAATATCCTGACCATGTTGTTATGATGTTGTGTAAATATGAACAACTTATGAACATTATTGCATACTTCAAAAAAAATATACACTAACTTTTTGTTTTTAGGCATTTTCACCACATAAAAATCCTATATTTTGTGCAGTTTTTCAGACCATAAAGCACCCGAAAATTATCAACAATTATTGAAAGAATTTGTCAAATGTGGTAATCTTATTATGTATTAATTATAGCATCCGTAAAAACGGAATGGAGGTATATTATGGCAAACATTCTTGATGCTTTCAAAGAAAAGCAAACAGAAAAAAAGGTTTATGACGGCAAGAAAATCAAGGTTGGCATTATCGGCTGCGGTTGGATTGCAGAGGCTCATCTTCAGAGCTATTTAAAATGTGAGGATGTTGAGGTTGTTGCCTTTGCAGACATTATTCCCGGCAAGGCAGAAGCTTTTGCAAAGCAGAATGGCGTTGAAGGCAATTACTATTTAAGCGATAAAGAGCTTATCGACAATGAAAAAGACCTTGACGCAGTTTCAATTTGTACATACAACCGACAACATGCTCCTTGCGCTATTTATGCTCTTGAGCATGGCGTACACGTTCTTCTTGAAAAACCTATGTGCGTAACTCTTGAAGAAGCAGTTGAAATCTGCAAGGCTGAAAAGAAAAGCGGTAAAATCCTTTCAATTGGTTTCCAGCCTCGTTTCGATGAGAATATGAAAATGGTTAAAAAGATTTGCGAAAGTGGCGTTCTTGGTAAGATTTACTACATTCAGACCGGTGGCGGCAGAAGAATGGGTATCCCCACACCTTTCGGTACATCCTTCATTCAGGAGGATACAGCAGGTCTTGGTGCTCTCGGTGACATCGGTTGCTATTCACTTGATATGGTTCTTAACGCTATCGGTTATCCCAAGCCTCTTACTGTAACCGGTTTCAAGGCTGGTCTTTTCGGCAAAAAGCCTGAATATCTCCAGAAACCCGAATATACAGAAGTTTTCGGCGTCGATGACTTTTCAGCAGCTTACATTCGCCTCGAAAACGACATTGTTCTTGACTTCCGTATTGCTTGGGCAATGCATTGCGACACTCCCGGTGACACAATCATCATGGGTACAGAAGGCGGTTTAAGAATCCCTTCAACAGAATGCTGGAATGGTTCAATTGGCGGTCCTATGACAATTTACCACAATATTGCCGGTGAATGCGTTGAAACAGTTATTCCTGAATGCGATAATGACGGCGACAACTTTGATAAGAAGATTCGTTCTTTCATTGATGCAATCGAATTCAATCTTCCTGCTCCCGTTCCCTCAAGTCAGATTATCTATAATCAGGCAATTATTGATGGTATCGCTCGTTCTTCAGATCTTGGCAGAGAAGTTACAATTGAAATTCCTGAATATTAATTTCCAAAAAATCATGACCTAAGCAGAGCTAATTTCTGCTTAGGTCATTTTTAGTTATATTTTAATTTATATCAAGTGGAGAAACTCTATCCTCCGCCAATCCTATGATTGATTCTCCATAAATTTTCTTTTGGAGTGTCTGTGCAGCGAGAGGATAATCTACTGCCCAATACCATACAGAACCGGAATGGGCCTCTCTCGATGCTTCATCGGGCATTACAATCTCTTGAACCGTAAAATTCGCCCAACCACCTACAACCGCTTTGGTTGCCAAGGAAACAAGCTCTGCTTCATCATAGCTTGTTTTCAAATATGGTAGGAAGGTTTTAATGTATCCGGGTATTTCCGATGTTTGAACCTTTGCAGCATTTTTTAACAAACCAATCATAACCTGGCGTTGTCTTCTTGTACGACTTACATCACCATCGGAGTCACATTTTCTGCTTCTGCAAAAAGCAAGTGCTTCATCGCCATTAAGTGTAACAGCACTACCCGATGTAACAGAAAATCCATAGCTCTTATTAATATAAGCTGCTTCATACTCCTGAACAGGAACTGTTACTCCGCCGAGCTCATCAATAACCGCTTTAAAGAAAGCAAAATTGATCATAGCATAACCATCAATTCTGATTTTAAAATGATTCTGAAGAGTATTTATAAGGTTATCAATACCGTAAAAAGGAAAAGCTGAGTTAATTTTATTAAAACTGCCCACACCATCGGGAGACTCAAGATAAGCAAAGCTATCTCTCATAACGGATGTAAGAGTTATTGTTCCGAGTTTTTTATTAATGGAAACAATAATCATTGAGTCCGAGAGACCTGATATTGTATTTTTATTTCTGGTATCAACACCAACACAGAGAACGTTTAAAACATCTTTAGAGTACATAATATCTCCACCGTTGGTTGCCCACTCGCGAAGAGCTGATTTAAACTCTGTTGCATCGCCCTCAAAAATCTTATCAAACTCAGGGTCATCCTCCAAAACTTCCGGCTGTGTTTCATCATCAAAGTCGTATGTAAGCGTGTCCTCAACTGACGGAGGGGCTTCCTTTAAACCTTGATAATAATTAAAACCAACTGCAAATAGACCTATACATAAAACCAACAAAAAGCAAAGAATAATCAATGCAATTTTTTTGTTCTTTTTATTGTTTTTAGTTTTTCTTTCCATTATTTCACCTACATTATATTCCGCATTCCTTCATATGCGGTTTTTACAGCCTCTTCTGACATATCACAGGACATTTCATATATAGGTATATCAGTTAAAACGCTATTTAAAATTTCAAGCATATTTCCCATAAGCGCTTTATCGCGGGGCCTTACGGTTTGGTCCATAAAAAGCTTTAAAGCCTTTATTCCCGGAATTCTTTTTATGCTATTCTCGCCTCTTGAAAGAAAAGCGATACCGGCTATCGGAACACCAATATTAATGCTCTCATCATTTTTACCGCTCCATGGTGTACCATATGCGTAATAAATTCCATTAATACATCTTATAGCGGGCTTATCATCATTTATGATTCTTGAGCCCGGCATATATTTAAGCCATAAATGCGTGTGGGTAGATTTACCTGTTCCTGAACTTGCAGAAAACAAATAAGCCTTACCTTCATATTCAACACAAGATGCGTGCAACATTATTCCCCCAAAGCGTGCAAGCTGTTCATAAAAATACCCGCCACTCCAAAGGCACTCACATTCTCCAAGGGTCATATGTGGATTTTCTCTTTGTTTGTCAATATAAAACTGTTCAGGAATAGGGATTATAATATCCGTTTTTTCAGTTTCGTCACAATAATACGGACCCAGGCGTGACATAATTAAATCATAATAGAAATCCGCTTCAACAACTACATCTGCAACCTTAATCTTCAACTTAATTCTCCAGAATATTGTAATTTTTAAGTTTTTCTAAAAATGCATCCAAATCTTTTTTTATAACATCCTCGGGTGCATTGTATTCACTTTTGATTTTTGCAACTATCTCATCATAACCCTCGCCATTTTCAAGAGCTTTCCAAATTATTTCCGCAGGGCCGTTAAGAGTAATCATACCGTGAATATTGTTTACCGCATCGCCAACAGGAACAACCACAGGCATACCTGCAACTGTTTTCAAAATATAATTTTCATTTAATTTCATAAATAACTCCTAAAATTTAGTGACACTCTGGATTGGAGCACAAAACAGTGCCATCTTCAAAAATGAAATACATATATTCAGGGGCTGTATTATTTTTTTTGTAATCTTCATTTGCAAAGGGACAAACAGGAATTTCTGCATTATCAAGAAAAACATAGAATTTAGTAGCAGGAATCCACTCTCCGTTTTCATCGTGGGCTTTATATTTCTTTTTCTTAAGATAATAACCCTGTGCACAGCCCTCATCATAGTCAAGTCCGTTCACCTTATCATCATCCTCTGACACAGGGCGATAACCACCTCTCAAATCTTCAAGTGTCATAGGCTGTTGATTAGAAGCCTTTGTTGCTGTATGCATTTCAACGCTTGAATTGAATTTATCATACCACAGAACAAAGCATTTTTTTCCGTTGTATGCATCATCAGCGTTGCCATCAATCAAATCCTTTTTGTAAATACAATAATGGTCATTCTGCAGTTTATTAAAGTCAATTATAGGCTGCCTTTTACCATTATCTATCATACCATACATAGCTTGCTTAACAGCAGCTTCAATAACAAGGCGTTGGTTACGGCAATCATCCTGACGTTGTTTTTTTAAACTACTTGCAAAAATGGGCACTGCGACCCCCGTAAGAATGCCCAGAATAAGTACAACAGCAAGAATTTCCGTCAATGTAAAACCTTTTCGGGAACACAAAAACTTAAGCATACAACTCACCTCACAAAATCTCATTTTTATATTACCACAACACAAAATGAAAAGCAATAAATATAATTAAAATCAAAAGAAAAAACTCCCAGAAAAATCCGAGAGTTTAAAATAAAAATTTTATTATGAACCGTGAACCTCATCCGAACCATTTTTATCACAAACTGTTACAATTTTATAAGCTTTATGATCATTGGTGATTTGTGCAGACTCAATCGATACCTTAATTGTATTATTTTCATAAGGACAGTATGGTGGTTTACTGAACAAGTTGTTTAAATCGTCCGAAGTAAGACTTGCACCATTGCTTGCAGACCATTCTGCACCGTCACCATCTTCATTGGTAGTTAAAGTATATACATCACCAATTTGCAAATCTATTATATCGGACATTTCTGCGTTATTGAGCTGAACTTGTATTTCTCTCTGATTGCTATGACAAGTTTTTGTTCTTGCATTTTTGGTAACAGCTGAGAAAATCGGAACCGCAACTGCAACAAGAATCGCCATAATAACTACAACAATCATCAATTCAACAAGAGTAAAACCTTTTTTACTTTTAATAAGCTTGAACATTTCATTACCTCCATGTTTCCGTGAACTTTCCGAAACCTCTACAGATTGATGATACCACATTTTACATAATATGTAAATAGTTTTATAAAAAAATACATAATTTTTCATAAAAAAACTCCCGGAAATCCGGGAGTTTTTTATGTTTTGAATTAAGAATTATGCGTGTACTTCAGCATTAGCATCAGTGTTAGTGCCTTTTGTGCAAGTTGTTACAACCTTGTAACCTGATTCTTCAGCACCAGTTAACTTATTTTCTGTGATTTCTACTTCGATTACGTTATTTTCAACGGGGCAATAGGGAGCTTTCTGGAAAAGTTTGCCAAGGTCCGCTACTGTAACTGTACCAGTATCAACAGCCCATGTACCATTGTCACCTTTAGCAGTAGTTGTAAGAGTAAACTTATCGCCAACTGCTAATGTAATAAGGTCGGACATTTCAGCGTTGTTAAGCTGAGCCTGAATCTCTCTCTGGTTAGCGAGGCAAGTTTTTGTTCTTGCATTCTTTGTAACAGCTGAGAAAATCGGAACTGCAACTGCAACGAGGATAGCCATGATAACAACAACGATCATTAATTCAACGAGGGTGAAACCCTTTTTGCTCTTCATAAATTTAAACATTTACGAACAACTCCTTTAAAAAAATATTTTTTTAATATTACAGGCAAGTGTCATTCACCCTCACCGTAATACCGTTTGATATGTATCAAAGTTACGTTCACACCCTTTCGGGAATGTTCCGTACCTTTGCTACACCCACATAATAGCACACCCACCAAATTTTGTAAACACTTTTTTGTTTTTTTATTTAAATTTGACGATTTGCACAAGAAACAAGTTCCTTAGTTGTCAACTTTAACGTAAAATTCACGCGTACACAACGTAAACTTTCCGAAACCGCAAAAATATTTGGAAGCGAAGCTTCCCCTAAACTTGCCACTTGCAACTAAAAAGTCCGTCAACCAGATTGACGGACTTTTTTTATACCATATAATATATATTCCTTTGCATTTTGAGCAGCATCCTTTGAAAGAGCAGGAACCCCCTCTAATTTATAAGGTATCCCTAATTCTTTATATTTATTAACGCCCATTGTATGATAAGGTAAAACATCAAGACCTTTAAGATTTTTCAGGGCGCCTATAAACTCGCCCAATTTAATCAAATCATCTTTTTTATCGGTATACCCTTCTACAACAACATGCCTTACCCAAATAGGAATATTTACCTCTTCAAGATATTTGGCAAAGGCGAGAATATTTTTATTCTCATGACCTGTGAGAACTCGATGCTTCTCATTTTCGATATGCTTTATATCAAGCATAACAAGGTCAGTAAAGTTTAAAAGAGTATCTATTTTTTCTATATATTCTTTTTCTTCTTTAAAGGTTATTCCTGATGTATCTATGCAGGTGTGAATATTTTCTTCCTTACATTTTCGGAAAAGCTCGGTTAAGAACTCGATTTGCAAAAGTGGTTCGCCACCTGAAACTGTTATACCACCCTTTGCATAAAATGCTTTATTAGATTTTATTTCTTCGATAACCTCTTCTGCAGTTACCTGAATACCCTCACCTGTTTTCCAAGTATCAGGATTATGGCAATAAAGACATCGCATAGGACAGCCCTGCATAAAAATAACATATCTTATGCCGGGACCATCCACTGTGCCGAAGCTTTCCTTTGAATGAATAAAGCCTGTCATCAGATTTTATCGTGGAATGTTCTGGAAATAACCTCGTCCTGCTGTTCTTTGGTAAGCTTAATAAAGTTAACAGCGTAACCGCTTACGCGAACTGTAAGTTGAGGATATTTTTCAGGATGTTTCTGAGCATCAAGCAATGTTTCCTTTGAAAAAACATTAACGTTAAGGTGATGCCCGCCCTTCTGAACATAACCGTCAAGAAGGGAAACAAGGTTATCTATCTGATTTTCTGTAGCACTCATTGTCTTTCCTCCTAATAATTAAAATTTGTGTCGCAGACCCAAAATTTTGCATTTTGCATTCTGCATTTTGCATTTACTCTGCGTCCAGTCCTTCAAACAAAGTCGGACTTATGCATGCACCATCTGTGCAGTCGAAATTCACCTCAATATCGCCTGCAAAGATCCTGTCATCCTTACCGAGTGCACCGGGAATGATTGAAAATGTGTTTGAAATACCGTCCTGAGCATCAACGAAAGGAAGTTTTGCAACAGAAGCGAGAGATGAAACCGCACCTTTAGTATCTCTGCGGTGCATCGGGTTTGCACCGGGAGCAAATGCTTCGCCTTTCTTTCTTCCGTCAGGAGTAGCGCCTGTATTCTTACCGTAAACAACATTGGATGTAATAGTAAGAATTGATGTTGTGGGAATACCGTCACGATAGGTATGATTCTTTTTAATATGAGTCATAAAGCGATGAACAATGTCGTAAGCAATATCGTCAACAAGGTCATCATCGTTACCATATTTGGGGAAATCGCCCTCAACCTCATAATCCACAACAATACCATCTTCGTTACGGATTGTTTTTACCTTTGCATATTTAATTGCAGAAAGTGAGTCTGCAACAACAGAAAGCCCTGCGATACCTGTTGCAAACCAACGGGTAACCTTTTTATCGTGAAGAGCCATCTGGATTTTTTCGTAGCAATATTTATCATGCATATAATGGATAATGTTAAGGGTATTAACATAAACCTCTGCAAGCCATTCCATCATTGCATCATATTTTTCCATAACCTCGCTATAATCAAGATATTCGCTTGTTATGGGGCGATATTTGGGGGCAACCTGCTTACCTGAAATTTCATCCACGCCACCGTTAATAGCGTAAAGAAGACATTTTGCAAGGTTCGCTCTTGCACCGAAGAACTGCATTTCCTTACCGAGCTTCATTGATGAAACGCAACAAGCGATTGCGTAGTCGTCACCGTGGTGAAATCTCATAAGGTCATCGTTTTCATACTGCACGGAAGATGTTTCAATAGAAATCTTCGCACAGAAACGCTTAAAGTTTTCAGGAAGATTAGTTGACCAGAGAACCGTAAGGTTAGGTTCAGGTGCCGCACCTAAATTTTCAAGAGTGTGAAGATAACGGTAAGACATTTTAGTAACCATATGACGCCCGTCAATTGCCATACCGCCGATAGACTCTGTAACCCATTGAGGATCACCTGAGAAAAGTGCATTATATTCGGGTGTTCTTGCAAATTTTATAAGACGAAGCTTCATAATGAAATGGTCAATCATTTCCTGAAGCTCTTCTTCCGTATAAACTCCGTTTTTCAAGTCTCTTTCAGAGTAAATATCAAGGAAGGTTGAAGTTCTGCCTAAGGACATTGCCGCACCATTCTGTTCTTTAACTGCGGCAAGGTAGCCAAAATACAACCACTGAATTGCTTCTTTGGTGTCACGGGCAGGGTGAGAAATATCGAAACCATAGCTTAACGCCATCTTCTTTAAATCCTCAAGAGCACGAATTTGCTCTGAAAGCTCTTCTCTCTCCTGAATAACCTGAGAATACATGGCAGAACGAGTTGTTTCCTTCTGCTCCATTTTATCTTCAATGAGTCTGTCAACGCCGTAGAGGGCAACTCTTCTGTAGTCGCCGATAATTCTTCCTCTGCCGTATGCATCGGGAAGACCCGTTATGATATGACTTGAACGGCAAGCTCTCATTTCAGGAGTGTAAGCATCAAAGACGCCTGCGTTATGAGTTTTTCTGTGAGTGGTGAAAAACTCTTTAATCTCAGGGTCAATTTCATAACCATTGTCCTTGCAGGCCTTCTCAGCCATACGAATTCCGCCATAGGGCATAAGAGCTCTTTTTAAAGGCTTATCTGTCTGCAAGCCAACAATTTTCTCAATATCTTTATTAAGATAACCCGGACCGTGAGAAGTGATTGTTGAAATCACCCTTGTATCCATATCGAGAACGCCGCCTGCTTCTCTTTCCTGCTTAGTAAGCTCCATTACCTGATCCCATAAATCAAGTGTTGCTTTTGTAGGACCAACAAGGAATTCCTCGTTTCCATCGTAGGGTGTGAAATTATGTTTGATAAAGCTTCTTACGTTGATTTCTCTTGTCCAGGTTCCGCTTTCAAAACCCTTCCAGCCATCATATTTTTGAATCACTATCATAATCTCCTTTTAGAGTTGTTGGGGTCGCTTTTGTTTCTTGAGCAAAATCCCCCTAATCTACATTTCCTCTTCATTATACAACATATATTTACACTTTACAATGCAAAAGAAAGCAAAATAAAAAAAGATTTTACTTGATTTTTTGTTTAGTGTGTGGATACAATAAAAAAGTCAATAATCAAATATTGCACTAAATGTAAAAATTTATAGAGTATTTATTTATTTTGTGTTATACTTTTATCGGTGATCATATGAAAAAGAAAATAACAATAAGTATTTTTTCTATTCTTTTTATTTCTATTCTTACTTTAATATTATTTTTAGGTTTTATGGAGTTGAAAAAAATGAAAACAAATTTACCGAAAAATTTTACATACACCGCGCATACCGGCTGTGTAAAAACCCCTGACAATTCCTTGGAGGCAATTGAAGAGGGTGCAAAGCACGGAGCAAACATTGTTGAATTTGATTTGAATTTTCTCCCGGACGGAACACCTGTTTTGTCACACGATAAACCAAAAGGCAACGAAATCACTCTTGACGAAGCTTTTAAAAAGGTAAGCGAATACAAAAATTTAAAAGTAAATGTTGATGTAAAAACTACCGAAAATCTTAAAGCGGTTTACCCTCTCGCCCAGAAACATGGTATAGAAGACAGAATTTTTTACACAGGCATTAATCTCGACTTTGTTGATGCGGTAAAAAAAGACAGTCCCGAAATTTCATATTATCTTAATGTAAGTGTAGTAAAACCAAAAAAGCAAACACCCGAATATCTTGAAGAGCTTGTTAAAACAGTTAAAGAAAGCGGAGCTGTTGGTATTAATTTCAATAAAGACCACGCTACCAAAGAGCTTGTGGATGCTTTCCATGAAAATGATTTACTCGTTTCAATATGGACAGTTAACAAAAAGAGAAAAATGTATAAAATACTCCGCCTTGCTCCCGATAACATAACCACAAGACGACCCGATAAATTAAAAGAAATATTAAATTAAAGCAAAAAACGGTCTTTCGCTTTTGAGACGAAAGACCGTTTTCAATTATTTTTATTTGTTTTCTGATTTTACAGCATCAAATGTTTCCTGAACTTCCTTTGAAGGAGCGGGAGTAACAAGTGAAACAACAACTGTAAGAGCAAGTGAAATGATAAATGCGGGAAGAAGCTCATAAATTGCAAACGCGCCACCAAAACCACTGATAACGAATTTCCAAACGAATACCATAACAGCACCGCTTACCATACCTGCAAGAGCCCCCCATTTATTTGTGCGCTTGAAGAAGAGCGCGCAAAGAACAATGGGACCAAAGGTTGCACCAAAGCCTGCCCAAGCAAATGAAACGATTTCGAAAACCTTACTGTTGGGGTCTTTTGCAATAAACATTGCAATAATAGCAATAATTATAACAGAAATTCTTGCAACAAGCATTTTCTTTTTATCAGAAACCTTAAGCTTTAAAGCCTTGAACATATCCTCAGAAATACTTGAGGATGCTGCAAGGAGCTGAGAGTCAGCAGTTGACATGATAGAAGCAAGAATACCTGAAAGGATTATACCTGCGATAATTGCAAAAATCCAACCCTCGCCACTGATAACCTTTGCAACCTCGATAATGATTCTTTCGCTATCCTGAAGGTCTGCAACAACACCGCTTTTAACAACGCCGTAACCAACAATACCGATAACAATAGCAACTGCCATTGAAATAACAACCCAGATAGAAGCAACTCTTCTTGCAAGCTTGATTTTCTCAACCTTTTCAATAGCCATAAATCTGAGAAGAATGTGAGGCATACCAAAGTAGCCAAGACCCCAGGCAAGTGTAGATGCAATAGTAAGTGCACCATAGGGCTTGGTACCCGCGGTACCTGCAATAGCCTCACTCACGCTACCTGCACCATGAGTAACTGTAAAGTTAAGGTAACCTGCAAGACCCTCTGCATTAGCGCAAACCTGATCCCAACCACCTGCGTAGTTGATACCAAAGCCGAGAACAACAATGAGAGCTATTGTCATAACAATTGACTGAATAAAGTCAGTTGTTGAAGCAGCAAGGAAGCCACCGAGAGCAGTATATAAAACAATAACAACACCGCTCACAACCATTGCAGTCATATAAGGGATACCGAAAATGGACTCAAAAAGCTTACCACAAGCAGAGAAGCCTGATGCAGTATAGGGAATAAAGAAAACAATAATAACAACAGCCGCAATCACTTTAAGAATACCTGCGTTATCACCAAATCTTTTTGAGAAAAATTCGGGCAATGTAACCGCGTCAATTTTGCTTGAATACAAACGAATTCGTTTTGCAACAACAAGCCAGTTGATGTATGTACCAACTGCAAGACCAATTGCAGTCCATGAAGCCTCTGCAAGACCTGCAATAAGTGCAACACCGGGAAGGCCCATAAGAAGCCAGCTACTCATATCTGATGCTTCTGCACTCATAGCAGTAACAAAAGGACCTAATTTTCTTCCGCCTAAATAGAAATCGGAAGTATCTTTATTTTCCTTGGAGAACTTTGCTCCGATAGCAATCATCATACCAAGATAAGCTACGATGGTTACTAAAATTAAAATTGTACTCGTACCCATATTTTACTCCTTAAATACAAATAATAACCAATTATACCACAAAATACAAAAAAAACAACTAAATTATGCAACATTATTGTATTTTTATAAATTTTTTCATTATCCCCCAAAAATCACACAATATTAGCACTTGTTTTTTACTTAAAACATGTAATAATATGCAAACGACTTTCTAAGATTTGAGGTTTTTAAATGACAGAAAAAAGAAGTAGCTTTTCAGGAAAGCTGGGATTTGTTCTTGCATCTGCAGGTTCCGCGGTTGGCCTTGGAAACATTTGGCGTTTTCCGTATCTTGCCGCAAAATATGGTGGAGGTATTTTTCTTCTTATTTACCTCGCTCTTGCAGTTACATTCGGCTTCGCCCTTATGTGTGCGGAAATTGCAATCGGCAGAAAAACAGGCACAAGTGCTTTAGGTGCATATAAAAAGCTTGTATTACTGTTATTCTTTTATCAATAATCCTCGGCCTTCTTTCCACCTTTGGTTACAGCATCTGGAGCAATTTCACAATTATCGGCTTCCAGTTCCTTGATTTCTTCGATTTCGTAAGTAATAGTGTGATTATGCCTATCGTGGCACTTCTCACCTGTATTCTTATTGGTTACATTATTAAACCTCAGGCACTTATTGAAGAAATTGAGCAGAATGGAAAATTCAAAAGAAAAACTCTTTTCACAGTTGTTATAAAATATATCGCTCCTGTTTGTATTGTTGCAATTCTCATTTTCTCTGTTCTTGAAGGCTTCGGAATTATTAAAGTTTAATTTATAACAAAAAATATTACCACCTTAACGAAGCATTTCGTTAAGGTGGTAATTTCATTTATTAAAGAACCTCTTTCACGTTACTGTCACCTGTTGTAAGGTTGAAGGTAAGTGTTTTTTCTTCGCCGTTTTCTGTAAATTCAAGGCGAATTACATCATCACTTTCGAATTCTGCCATATTCACCTTGTAATCTTTGTTCTTGAAAAATTCTTTAAGATATCTTATTCTTTCATCATCAAAATCACCTGCATTATCGGAAACAAAAAGAACATTACCGCAAACAGTATTGATTTTACCGTGAAGAAGTTTCTGCTCCCATGTGTAACCAAGGTTAAAGTCACGAAGGAAGAATACATCGGGGTCGTTGCAGAATGCTCTGCCGTCAAGGTGATTGCGGAAAACCGTATTGATAATTGCATTCTGAGAAGAAGGGCTTTCCTGATTAACGTGCACAAGACCTAAAAGTGCAGTCTGGCTGAGACCGTTTGAAAGCTTGAATGACCAGTCCTTATTTGCATCGCAGCTGATACGGCAAGCATCAAATATACCCATACAAGCACCAATCGGAACACCACAACCGAGAATCCATTTATCACCGCAAGCCTCACGAAGGAGGTCAACGCCGTCGCACATAATCTCACCACGGGTCTTGCCGTTTCTGGGCTCAATACACTGACTGTAAAGGAAGTCGAGCTTAACCATATCAAAGCCCCACTCATTAAGAACAACATCAAAGAAATGCTTGATATATTCTCTTACCTCGGGAATGTAAATATCAATTGTGTAAGCACCACCCCAGCCCTGACAACCCAGCATTTTTTTGCCGTTACGGTTGTGTCTTAAAAGCCAATCGGGATGGTCTTTTGCAAGCTTTGATGAAACCTGCGCACTGAAGGGCGCAAGCCAGATACCTGCCTTATAGCCTTTTTCGTGAATTTTATCTGCAATATATTTCATTCCGTTGGGGAATTTCTTTTCGTCAATAAGAAGCCAGTCACCAACTGCCTGCTGGTAGCCGTCATCAACCTGGAAGATGTTAACCTCTTCACTTGCTCTGTCAAGACCATTAAGGTCACGAAGAATAATATCCTCGCTGATATTCTGGAAATAGTTGTACCAAGAGGTATAACCAGCAAGATGCTCAATAGCAGGTTTTTTGCAGCCTACGAAATCGAAGAAATATTTATCCATTACATCATCCATATCACCTTTGATGATTGCAATATCAAAAATTTCATATTCCTGACCGGCAGAAAGAGCAAGACCCTCAACATCTTTTCTGATAATAAATTTATCATCCTTCATATCAACGGCAAAAATTGTGAAGCCCTGACGCTCACTCTTTGAGCCGTAAAGTTTGATTTCCTTTTCGCCTTTTTCACGGAAATAACAGTATGTATAGCCATGGAATCTGCCCTCTTCGCCATAGCTTTCGAAATGGTAGTCCCCTGAAAGACCTGCAAAATGCTTTAAGAATTTATTGATATTTGCGGCTTTAATAAGACCCTTAAAAGTATCATTCTTAGAAAACTCACGGGATGTTGTCCAAGCCTGATAACCATTTGCGTAGAACAAATCATCATCGTCAAAATCCTTTTCACCAATAATTTCAAAGGATTTCATTGTAAGATTAACCTTCGCTTTAAGAACACCTTTAATGGAGTCCTTCTCCTCTTTAAGCTCAAATGTAAAGCCTCTGCCATCAAATGCATTCTGCTGAACATCCACTTTACCAATCTGAAATTGTGATTTGATTTTTTCAAACATCGCTCTTTCCTCCGTTATTCATTAACTGCTTCAACAAATTTTAGGAACTGATTTTTACCTTCTTCTGTTCTGTCAAACACACCGCATTGACCGAGAATATCTGCAAACACCTTGCCGATTTCATCCTGCAAAACCTTTTCGCAGTTTTCAGGAGTAATTGTATTGTTTTTCCTGATTTCTTCAACCCAATCAAAATGCTTCGCAATAGTTTCATCTGCAAGAATATCTTTGCAGTTCAAAATTGCATCTTTAAGTGTTGCCATTTCAGTTTTAAGTCTTGAGGGAAGAACTGCAAGACCCATAACCTCAATAAGACCTATATTTTCTTTCTTGATGTGGTGGTGCTGAGGATGCGGATGATAAACACCATCAGGGTATTCTTGTGTTGTAATATTGTTTCTTAAAACAAGGTCAATTTCAAATTTACCGTTTCTGAAACGGGCAATTGGCGTTATTGTATTATGAGGTGTGCCGTCAGTTTCTGCGAAAATGAAAGCTTCCTCATCTGTATAGCCTCTCCATTTTGCAAGAATTTTTCCTGAAAGCTCGCAAATCCTGTCAGTATCATCACCTATAAGACGAAGCACGGACATAGGCCATTTAACAATACCTGCTTTAATATCTTCATAACCTCTGAAAGTTACGTCGGTTTCAATTGGTGCTTTTGCCATTGCGAATTCATAGTTACCGCCTTGGAAATGGTCATGAGTAAGAACTGAACCTCCAACGATAGGTAAATCAGCATTTGAACCGACAAAATAATGGGGAAACTTTTTAACAAAAGCAAAAAGCCTACGAAAGCCTTGCTCACTTATTTTCATTGGTGTATGGTTCGCACTGAAAACAATACAATGCTCGTTATAATAAACATAAGGAGAATATTGCAAGCACCAGTTTTCATTCTCGAGTTCAAGAGGAATAACTCTGTGATTCTGTCTTGCAGGGTGATTAACACGACCTGCATAACCTTCGTTTTCGGGGCAAAGCATACAAAGAGGATATGAGCTCTGCTTCATTTTAAGAGCCGCCGCAATGGCTTTAGGATCTTTTTCAGGTTTGGAAAGATTTATGGTTATATCAATATCACCATACTCTGTGGGAGTAATCCACTTCATATCATTTTTGATTCTGTATTCTCTTATGTAGTCGCTTTTTCTTGAAATATGGTAGTAAAATTCAGTTGCCTTTTCAGGAGAATCATTATAAAGCTCATTAAACTTTTTAATAACCTCTGATGGTCTCGGGCAGATAGCCCCCATAATTTTTGTATCAAACAAATCTCTGTATACAACAGAATTCTCACATATGCCGGTTTCACAAGCAAAATCAAGCAAAACCTTAAGGATTTCCTCAAGACTTGCATTTTCGCAAACTTCCCCATCGCTTTCGATTGCATCAAGCTCTAAAACCTCAAGAACTCTGTTAATTACCCATATTTCATCAAGACTGTCTAAAAGTTCTTCCTTAACTCCATAATTAACAAGGGTTTTTATTGCACTGCTGACTGTCATTTTTCTACCTCCAAGAAACCATATACATTAATTATATAAAGAATTCGATATTGTTTCAAGTTATTTAAAGAAAATTATTGAAAAAGCTCTGCAAAAAGGCTAAAATAAAATTGATATTTCAGAAAAGGAATGATTTTCTTGTCTTTTGATGCATTAAAGGTTAAAAATGATATAGTTCAATGGATAAAAGATTGGTTCAAAACAAACGGCAAAGGCTGTAAAGGTGTCGTTGGCATTTCAGGCGGCAAAGACAGCTCCGTTGTTGCGGCACTTCTTGTTGAAGCCCTCGGCAAGGAAAATGTTGTGGGGGTTTTAATGCCTAAAGGTGAACAGTTTGATATTGATGTTTCCAAAGCACTTGTGGAGCATCTTGGCATTCAAAGCTACACCGTCAATATAAACGCGGCTTACAACGGTCTTATGAATGAACTTCAGAAAAGCGGTGTGGAAATCAATACACAAGCAACAACCAATCTTCCTCCTCGCTTGAGAATGGCAACTGTTTATGCAGTTTCTCAGAGTGTTAACGGCAGAGTTGCAAACACCTGTAATCTTTCTGAAGATTGGGTTGGATATTCCACAAGATACGGCGATAGCGTTGGGGACTTCTCCCCTCTTTCAAAGCTTACCGTTCAGGAGGTTAAAGCAATTGGCAGAGCATTGAATCTCCCCGAAAAGTTTGTTGAAAAAGTGCCGATTGATGGTCTTTGCGGTAAAACAGATGAAGACAATTTAGGCTTTACCTATGAAGTTCTTGACAAATATATAAGAGAAGGCATTTGCGAAGACGAAGAAATAAAAAACAAAATCGACCGTATGCACAGAACTAATCAATTCAAGCTGGAATTGATGCCTGTATTTCCATACGAACCAAAACAATAAAAATGAGCTGTAAAAAACTTTCGTTTTTTACAGCCCATTTTTATTACTTTCTCAATTTCTTACTTGCCTTTTTACTTTCTTTATCAAAGCTTCTTTCGGCATTAAGCTTTTCCTGCTCCGCTCTTTCTTTATCAAGTCGTTCATTTCGGGCGTTTACAACATTCTCGTAATCTGCTGTTAATTCATCAAGCTTCTGATAACCCTCATATAGATTAAGAGTTCTTAAAGCAGCAAGATAAGGTGCTGCAACAATACCATAAATGTTGCGTTCTTTACTTGCTTTTCGCATAGCCTTACGCCTTATTTTTGCCTGTTCTCTTGTGTCATCGGGCATATTGTAAGCATCTTCATATACCTGATTATCAAACGGAATAATACCCTCAGGATAATGCTTTTTAGCAAGTTTTTCAGATTTAACAAGAGCTTTTGCATTTCTTACCTCTTGCTTTCTCCAGGTACGTTCCTCCTTATCTTCGCTATTAGGAAGTGCAACAGCAAGCTTCTGGGCTTCTTCTGCACTTTTATAGAAATTCTGTGGCCCTCCGGCTGTAATAAGCCTACAAAGTTCAAGCTGTT
Organism: Acutalibacteraceae bacterium; assembly: GCA_045604605.1. Lineage (GTDB taxonomy): Bacteria > Bacillota > Clostridia > Oscillospirales > Acutalibacteraceae > DTU089. The sequence goes on from JAZUOL010000072.1 coordinate 27,522, forward strand.
TTTTACCGAATTCTGTTTCAAAACGATTCAATTCGTGCATAACAAAGCTGGCAATTTCAATCTCTTCGTTATGAGCCTCTGCATCATCTATATATGTTTTAGCCTCTTTAATTGCCTGTCTTCTCATTTCTTTTTCAGCCTCTGTTGTGTTAGGCAGTGCTTTGGCTTGTTTTAATTTATCTTTGTAGTTTTCTACCTTTTCAACACCAAAGAATTTTTTCGCCTTAAAAATTGCTTCGCAACCTTCAATATAAGATGCTTCATCTCTATTTTCAGAATTCTCATCTTCAACAAGTGTACGTATTCTTATAGCACGAATCATAGATTTCTGCCCTGTTTCGGAAATGTCATACAAGAACCAGGGAAGAACATCCACTGCTGCGCCGATTATTGAAATCACAAGAAGTGTATCCATCAATTCATAAAGCACGCAGTTGGGATTTTTCTTCTGCTTTGAAAGGGGCAGAGTTTCATCATAATCAAGATACACATCAAGAACCGAATAATCATTACCGTCAAAGCCTTTTTTCTTATAAACCCACGGAATAAAAAGATTTGTTACAGCATTAATTGCACCACCGGCATATGTAGAAACAAAACCAAATGCACCGTCAACGCGTTCACCTATAAGATACTGCTGATTATCTCGCATATCCGATTCAATTGCACTATCTATAACATTATATGTATCAACAAATCTGTCAAGAGTGTAAACAATAAAAAGACCTACACCTGCAAGAGGACTCTTGTAGAAAAGGAAATAGGATGCAACAAGGAAAATTTGAATAATATTCTTAACAATTTTGATTTTCTTCTTGCCGAATTTTTTTATAAACCAGGGAGAGAACAACATTCCCCAGAAGTTTGCATTATATGAAATTGTATTGAGAAGACCGTAGGTAGTACTCTTCATAATATGAGCACGATATACCATCCAATCCCAGATATTACCCTTTGCGCCCTCAAGGAAGTTGTTCCAACCGTCAGCGCATTTAATCCAGAAAATCTTATTACCTGCAACTGCACGCATTGAGCTTGTAAAACTCATTTTTGTTATACGGCTCTTTGGTAAAACAAGTCTTTCTTTTGTACCGAAATATGCAAATAAAACAATAGGCATCAGAAGTGCCATTGGTGTATATGCACCACGGAAATAAGTCATAGTATATTTTTGCCCGTTATCGGTAAGCAGGTCAACCATAAAGGGATAGTAAACATTATTTATAGAATAACCAAGAGAATAAATAATACTTGTTATTGCCATAATTTTTGTTCGTTCCTGGGTATTGGGTGTCATAACGTGAACCATATTGGTAACACCTGTCTGTACCCAACTCTGAACACCACCCTGAAGCTGACACATTAAGAAAAGAAGCCCTATCATAAAATATCTTGACAGCGGATGAGAGCCGTCACGAATCTGCTCATAGGGAATCCACAGAGAAAGAAGTGTCAGAATCATAGCGGGAATAGCCAGCTTGATATAAACTCTGTATTTACCATCTTTGCTGCGAAGATTATCAACAATCCAAGCATTAAGAGGGGTAAGGGCATAACCAAGGAACTGACAAATATAGCCCATTACAAGAAGCTCGTTATTGTTCATTCCAAGGGTCATACCTGTAAACTGGTTACCAACCCCAAAGCCGATAGTCCATTGAACAGACATCAGAAGTGCCATCCAACCGACAGAGAGCATTATAACCTCTTTATACGGAACATACTCACCCGGACGTGGTTGGTTCCAATAAAGCCGTAATTCCTGATACATTTCTTTGACCTTTGTTAAAAGGTCTTTTACTACCATAGGCAAAAACATCACCTTATTTCCGATTATTTTAATATCGCTTTGTCAATAAGCTTAATTTCATTTTTCTTGCAGCCCTCAAGTTCAAGAACAACAATTTCATTTTCATCCTTGAGAACAGGTGCAGGAAGATACAGAGTATATTGAGGTCCCCTCTTCAAAAATCTGCCGAGGTTAAATCCGTTAACATATACGACTGCATTAGAGAAACCTCTCATATCAACAAATGTATCAACCTTTTCTTCAGCCTTAAACAACCCCTTCATAAAGCAAGGGAAATCCTTATGGCTTTTTTTATACTTAAGCTGTGGCGCACCGTCAAGCTCCATACAGTAAACATCCCAGTCAACAATCGCCTGACCTCCAAGGTAAACCTCACCAAGACCTTTTCTGTCATAAATTCTTCTTGCATAGTTAATTCTGCCGAGAGCCTGGACAAGAATCTCAACCTTGATTTCGCCATTAAACCCCTTAACGGGAACAGAAAAACTTTCTTCATAAAGTTCTTTACCTTTAAGCTTTGTTCTGTCGTAAACGTGTTTTAATTCGCCATTTATGTATATATATGCAATATCGTGAACACCAAAAGCATTAAGTTCCACATCATCATAAAAGCCTTTAAGGGTTGTACTGTAAAGAATTAAACCGCTGTTCTGTCCGTAATATTCCATGTATTCCGGTGAGCAGGATTTTTTATGTACAGCAAATTTCTTGTAAACATCCTTTAAATCTGCAAATTCAGTTAACTGAACCTTGCCGTAATTCTTTGTTTTTGAATCCTCGGGAAGTTCGGGAAGCTCTTTACCTAACCGCTTTGCCATTCTGTCACGAAGAATGAAATATTTTTCTGTATAAGCACCATTTTCGGTTAAAGGTGCTCCGTAATCATAGCTTGTGGTTGTGGGACAATAGCAATCGTAGTAGTTAGCACCTGAAGAGAAGCCGAAATTTGTTCCTCCATGGAACATATAAAGGTTAAAATTCGCATCCTCTTTAAAGAAACCATCAAGGCTTCTGCCAAGGGTTTCTTCGGGGTTGTCAGAGTGATGCTTTGCACCCCAGCGGTCAAACCAACCGCACCAATGCTCACCACACATTAAAGGCTTGTCGGGTTGGAGAAGTTTCAAATCATTGAATCGGTTTTCGTGGTAGCCACCAAAATTTGCAACCATCCATTCTTCCGGGATTCCGCCACCTGAGAAAAAGTATTTATCTTCACCATCAGAAGTAAATAGTTGAACGTCAATGCCCAATTCTTTAACCAAATCGCGAAGCCAGTAAAGGTATTTTTTATCTCTACCGAAAGAACCGTATTCATTCTCCACCTGCATTGCAATAAGTGTTCCGCCTTTTGTAATCTGGTAAGGTACAAGCTTTGGAATGAGCACCTTATAAAAATCCTCAACAGCTTTTATATACACCTTGTCCCAGCAACGGAGTCTTATATTCTTATCTTTAAGAAGCCAGGCGGGCAGTCCGCCAAAATCCCACTCTGCACAAATATACGGACCGGGACGAACAATAACATAAAGCCCTAAATCCTGAGCAGTCTTAACAAATTTTTCAATATTGAGCATCCCCTCAAAATTGAACTGATTTTTCTTTGGCTCGTGCCAGTTCCATGGCACATAGGTTTCAACAGTATTAAGACCTGCTGCTTTAAGCTTCATAAGGCGATCAAGCCAATATTCCTCGGGAATTCTGAAATAGTGCATAGCACCTGAATAGATGTGAAATTCCTCCCCATTCATATAGAATTTCCCGTTTTTCATTTCAAGCATAAATACTACTCCTTTTCGCAAGGTAAAATATACTTTTATTATACTAATAAACCAACTTAAAAACAAACCCTAAAATCAAAAACGGCAACTGTTACAAATAAACAGTTGCCGTTTTGTTATATATGTCAATTAATCGGCGCTTCGGTACTTATCCTCCTCTTCTGTTGACTTTTTCAAATTAATTGCAAAGGTAATGCTAAAAGTCACTCAACCGTCACACTTTTGGCAAGATTTTTTGGTTTATCTATATCGCAACCTAAAAGCTTTGCTGTGTAATAGCTTAAAAGCTGCAAAGGCAAAATCAAAAGTGAGCTTTGAAAAACGGATAATGTTTCCGGAACGCTGACCACATCATCCGCGTCCACTGTTGTTTCTTTTTCACTTTCGTCTGTTATGAAAATCACCTTTGCTCCTCTTGCCTTAACCTCAGAAATATTGCTTGCAGTTTTAGAAAACACCTTGCTGTTTCCCGCAATTGCAACAACGATAGTGCCATCTTCAATCAAAGAAATTGTTCCGTGTTTCAGCTCTGCTGCCGGGTAAGCCTGGGAATTAATATAACTGATTTCCTTCATTTTCAAAGAACCTTCTGCCGCCGTTGCATAGTCAGAAAGTCTACCAATGAAAAAAACATCTTTTTCCTTATATATTTTTGCAGAAATTTCTTTCATTTTGTCCGCTGTATAACTCAATGTTTTTTCTATTTTTTCAGGTAATAACAAAAGCCCGTTAATGAGTTTTTTATATTTTTCTTCTGCTATAATACCTTTAATTTTACCTAAATATATTGCCAATGCATACAGAGAAACCAACTGCGCACTATAAGCTTTTGTAGTAGCAACTGCTACCTCTCTGCCTGCTTTTGTATATATAACATTTTCACTTTCTTCAGCAATAGCACTACCCTTGACATTGACTATTGAAAGAATTTTTGCACCTCTTTTCTTGGCAAGACGCAAGGCTGCCAAAGTATCGGCAGTTTCACCGCTTTGACTGATAAAAACAGCAAGAGTATTTTCCGAAACAAGAGGTTCTGAATATCTGAACTCTGATGCAATTTCCACAGAACAAGGAATTTTACAGATTTTTTCTATAATGTATTTACCCGTAAGCCCCGCATGATATGCAGAACCGCAAGCTACAATAGTAATTTTTTCCAACTGTTCTTTTAAATAACTATCATAAAGTTTTACGTTGGAAAAAACTATTTCATCTGATTTAACAAAGGAATCAACTGTATCTTTCACTGCCTTTGGTTGCTCATAAATCTCTTTAAGCATAAAGTGCTCATAGTCACCCTTGTCAAGAAGCGATGAAGTTGCTTCTGCTTTTTCGGGGAATTTTTCAATTGGCTTTCCGGAAGGATTAAAAAATTTCAGTTCATTCTTAGTTAAAATGCAAATTTCACCATCCAAAAGTCTGTAAACCTCTTGAAACTCCTCTCCCACTGCGCATAAATCTGATGAAATGTAGCATCCGCTTTTAGCTTTCACCGCCACAAGAGGACTGTTTTTACCGACGGCGTAAAGTGTACCGGGGCTGTCTTCACAAAGAATCCCGAAAGCAAAGCTTCCTGTAAACTCACGGCACGCCTCGCTAATAGCTGAAACAACATCACCTTTATAGAATTTGCCTATAAGATGCACTGCAACCTCTGTATCTGTTTGAGAGGAAAACTTAAAGTCCTTTAAAAAAATCGTGTTTTTTATTTCATCTGCATTTTCTATTATACCGTTGTGTACAAGGGCAAATTTCCCGTCATAGCTTTTATGAGGATGAGCATTTTCCTTTGTGGGACTGCCGTGAGTTGCCCATCTGGTATGACCAATACCTATATTGCTTTCAGGATTCTCTTTTTTTAATTCCTTTTGCAAATTTGAAATGCGCCCTTCTTGCTTGTAACAGCAAATTTTATTGTTAACAAATCCTGCAACACCTGCGGAATCATACCCTCTGTATTCAAGTGCATTAAGTCCCTTTATAAGCTCCGGAAAAACATTTCCTTCTCCAACCTTACCAATAATTCCGCACATATTTAATTCTCCTTGACAGTAAAAATAATATTTTTATTTTGTCAGAAAGTGGGAGAAATATTCTTGAATGCAGAAAATGGCCAATCACAATTTGTGACTGACCATTTTTTCTTTAATATTTATCTTTAATTGTAAGACCTTTTGTATTATAGTAGCTGTAAGTTGTACCCTTAAAGGCTTTTACTGTATATGTGTAGGTTGTGCCCTTCTTTGCGGTCTTGTCAAGGTATGTTACCTTTGTATTACCCTTAACTGTTGCAATTCGTTTCCAACCACC
>JAZUOL010000073.1:0-8980 GCA_045604605.1 Acutalibacteraceae bacterium
TTCGGTGTCACCCATAATACCGAGAGAAAGAACACCGAGAAGACTCTTTGCATTAACTCTTCTTTCTTCCTTCTCAAGCCAGATTGAAGACTTGAACTCGTTAGCTTTCTGAATAAAGAAAGTAGCGGGACGTGCATGAAGGCCTACCTGATTTTTAACTGTTACATCTTTAACGTACATAATAATTCTCCCACATTCAAAATTATAACATATAATGAATTTCTTACGATTATGAGTGCAAAAATCTGCAAATCACTTACTATATTATACCACCAAATTATTTTTAGTCAACGAAAAAAGTCCAACCTTTTTCCCAAAAATCAATAATTCGGATGGAATACTAAACCTTTTAAATTTTAAAAGGCGTGTTTTGTGCAAATTAACTACAATTGTCAGTCTTTATTATTAAAGATAAACAATTATTTAACAGAGTTTTTTAAATTTTCAAGAAAAGCCCTCTCTTTTTTATCTAACTCTGCATTTTCCAGAAGCTCGGGACGGCGCTTGAAGGTTCTTTCAATGGAGCGCTCCCTCTGCCATTTTTTTATGTTTGCATGGTGCCCTGAAGAAAGCACCTCAGGCACTTCCATATCGTGCCAGACAGGAGGCTTTGTATATTGAGGATACTCAAGAAGAGAGGAATAATGGCTTTCTCCCATAAAACCCTCAGGCTCTGAAAGAACTCCGGGAAGCATACGTGAAACCGCATCCGCAAGAATCATTGCGGGCATTTCTCCGCCTGTTACAACATAGTCACCAATAGAAATCTCTTCATCAACAATTTCATCAATAACTCTTTGGTCAACGCCCTCATAACGTCCGCAAAGAATTGCAATATTGTCCATTTGAGAAAGCTCTTTAACACGCTCCTGTGTAAGTGTTTTTCCACACGGTGACATATAAATTAAATGTGGCTTTGTTCCTGCTTCATCGCACACCTTCATATAGCAATCATAAATAGGCTGAGCCATCATAAGCATACCCGCACCTCCGCCATAGGGTGTGTCATCAACCTGATTGTGCTTATTTATTGCGAAATCACGAATCTGATGAAAATTCATTTCCACCTTTCCTGATTTTCTTGCTCTGCCAATAATACTTTCACTCATAACTGCCTCGCACATTTCGGGGAAAAGGGTCAAAATATCAATCCTCATCAAAAAGCCCCCTTAACGGACGGATATAAGCAACATCATTTGCCACATCACAATCTATTACAACATCCTTTATGGCAGGAATAAGCACTTCCTTACCGTCGGGTGTTTCAATAAACCATACGTCATTTGCAGCATAGCTTTCTATATCTTTAATTTTGCCGTAGCAAATATTATTGTCATCGTAATTTAAAACAGAGCATCCTATAAGCTCGGAAACGAACCATTTGCCATCGGGCAAATTAATATCAGCACGTTTCATATAAAGAACAGTGTTTCTTAATCTCTGCGCATCCTCAACGGTATCAACACCCTCGATTTTAAGCACAGCAACATTACCGTGAGGACGGCAGGAAACAATTTTAAAGCTATTGCTCCCCTTTTCATCACGATAAAGAGTTTTAAACCTTTTAACAAATTCGGGAGAATCGCACCAAGGGTTAAGGCGAACCTCACCCTTTATTCCATGAGTGCTGACAATCTGCCCTATTTCAAGATATTCTTTAATCATAACATAATAATACTTTCCTGCGTTGTTAGAATTTGGATGCAGAAGACGCTTTTATGAATCGCAAGGCGTATAAAGATACGTCAGGATTCATAAAACGGCTAAAAAGAAAAAACGCCCTATTTTACACAGGGCGCTCTTTTTTTCTTTTTGTTCTGCGCCAAATAATCCAACGCAAATATTAGTCGATATCGACCTGCACTTTAACATCCTTGCGAATAGCAGCGGCACGCATAACGGTACGGATTGCTTTTGCAATTCTGCCTTGCTTACCGATAACTCTTCCCATATCGTCGGGTCCGACGTGAAGATGATAAACAACTACACCCTCTTCGTTGGGCTCGTCAACAGTGACCTCGACTGCGTCAGGGGCATCAACAAGTCCCTTAGCGACTGTTTCGAGTAATTCTTTCATCGTAGTCACCTTAATTATTTAATGATGTTTTCTTTTTTGAGAAGGTCACGAACTGTATCAGTGGGCTGAGCACCGTTCTGAATCCATTTTGTAACTTTTTCTGCATCGATTTTAACCTCTGCAGGATTGCTGATGGGGTTGTAGTAACCAACTTCTTCGATGAATCTGCCATCACGAGGATAACGTGAATCTGCAACTACTACACGATAGAAAGGTGCTTTCTTTGCGCCCATACGGCGAAGACGAATTTTTACTGCCATTTTTATTACCTCCGAAAAGTAAAATAATAATAAACTAATTTATATTAAACACGAGTGTGCTTAAATGCTTACATTGGGAATCCACCCATGCCGCCGGGCATTCCACCGGGCATTCCTCCGCCCATACCCATGCGCTGCATACGCTTCATCATTTTCTTTGAGTTTTTACCGTTAAGCTGTTTATAAAGCTTCTGCATTGAGCGATACTGATTAAGAAGTCTGTTAACATCCTCAACCTGCATTCCGCAACCTGCGGCAATTCTTCTTTTTCTTGAAGGATTGATTATATCGGGATTTTCGCGTTCTTTCATAGTCATTGAACGGATAATTGCCATTGTATAATCAATTTGCTTATCGTCAACATCGGTATCCTTAACTTTTTTATTAAGCCCGGGAATAAGAGAAATAATATCCTTCATAGGACCCATTTTCTTCATTTCCTCAAACTGCAAAAGCATATCATTAAGATCAAGCTTATTTTCACGAAGCTTCTTTTCAAGCTGTTCTGCCTTTTTCTCGTCAAGGGCAGTTTCTGCTTTTTCAATAAGAGAAAGCACATCACCCATACCGAGAATACGGCTTGCCATTCTGTCAGGATGGAAAACATCCAAATCACCGAGCTTTTCACCGATACCGATAAACTTAATGGGTTTACCTGTAACTGCTCTTGCAGAAAGTGCCGCACCACCTCTGGTATCACCGTCAAGCTTTGTGAGAACAAGACCGTCAATACCGAGCGCTTCATTAAATGAAGAAGCAACTGTAACCGCATCCTGACCCAACATTGAGTCGATAACGAGAAGAATTTCGTGAGGCTTAACCTCTGCTTTTATATCTTTGAGCTCCTGCATAAGCTGCTCATCAATATGAAGACGACCTGCAGTATCAAGGAACACATAATCATAACCGTTATCTTTTGCAAGCTTAATTGCTTCCCTTGCAATTTTAACAGGGTTTTCAGTTCCCATTTCAAAAACAGGAACACCGATTTGCTCACCAACAACCTGCAACTGCTTAATAGCAGCAGGACGATAAATATCGCAAGCAACAAGAAGAGGTCTGTGACCTTGTTCTTTAAGTCTGAGAGCAATTTTTGCACTATGGGTTGTTTTACCTGAACCCTGAAGACCGCACATCATAACAACTGTTGGCGGATGTGCCGCAGTAGAAAGCCTTGCCTGAGTGCCACCCATAAGCGCGGTAAGCTCTTCATTAACAATTTTAATAACCATCTGCGCGGGAGTAAGGCTTTCCATAACCTTAGCACCAATTGCGCGTTCGGTAACATTATTAGTAAAATCCTTGGCAACCTTATAGTTAACGTCTGCCTCTAAAAGTGCAAGTCGCACCTCGCGCATAGCGTCGCGGACATCGGATTCTGTAAGGCTACCTTTACTTTTCAATTTTTTAAAGGCGTTATCGAGTCTGTCTGAAAGTCCTTCAAAAGCCACGGTGCAACCTCCTTTACCGGGGTGGAATGATTTATCCTGTATTTATTCATCAAGAGAAATAATTGCAGATTTGATATTAACAACCGCATCATTAACTTCTCTTGAAAGAGAAATATTCATATTGTATTTGTTTATTTCCTCAACATTTTCCATAACAACATCAAGTGCTTCGGAAATTTTTCTTGTGCGCTCGGCAAAGCCCAATTTCTTTTCCATGTCAAAAAGCTGGGTTTCTGCCCTTTTCACAGCATCACGAACACCCTGTCTTGTGATGCCCTCATTTTGCGCAATTTCGGAAAGGGAAAGGTCATCGCTATAATAATACTCAATGAACTTGCGCTGATTATCTGTAAGCATTTCGCCATAAAAATCCGCAAGCAAAACCACATCAAGATTCTTAGCCATATTGACACCCCTTTCAAACCACACTGTAAAGAACTTCAACTTTACAGGAGTGAATTATAACAGAGTGTATTATGTTTGTCAAGGGATATTTATAAAAAAGTTGTCAATTTTCGATTTACGCATATAATAGCTAAATATAAAGCTTCGGTCAGTTGCAAATCCTTTGAATTACAACTGTCCGAAGCAATTTATCTGTTATCAATTCTCTTCATACAAAAGCTTGTGCAGCATTTCTTTGTTTTCCTGAAGATTTATTGAAATACTTGAGCCATCCCATTGGGAAGAATACCACCAGGTACCATCAAAAGGTATTTGCTGTGATGAGAGAAGCTTGTCCATATCTGCACCTGATTTTGTTAAACAGGTTACAAGACTAAACATAAGGCTGAAAAAGTCCGGTGTTGAAAGAGTTGTTTCAACGTACGGTGCAATATCCTTCGCGGTATTAACAAGCCCAAAAATACCTACAGGATTTAATTGAGCTTTCATTTTTGCTGCAATTGAAGCAAGAACCTTACGTTGTCTTTCCGTTCTCATAAAATCAGAATCCAATTTTCGTATTCTGGCATACCAAAGTGCCTGATACCCGTTCAGATATACTTTTTCGCCACTTTCCACATGATCAGGCTTCTTTTCGTTACCGTAATTATGTCGATTATTAATATAGTCTGCCTCGTTCTCTGTAACCTCAACTTCAATTCCGCCCAAGCCATCAACAAGAGCAGTAAACATTTCAAAATTGACAGTTGCATAATCATCAATTTTAATACCGAAATTGTGCTCTATAGTTTGCACAAGTAAGCTTGCACCACCCCAGGCATATGCTGAATTTACTTTTGCTTCACCTTCACCGGGAATGTACAAATGAGTATCACGAAGAAGAGAGCAAATTGTAATACGTCCTGTGGTCTTATTAACTGAAGCTATAATAATAGTGTCGCTTCGTGCTGCACCACCCTTTTCCTTATCGCTGCCTATGAGAAGGATGTTTCTGACATTCGAATTACTTATAAGCTCCGCATTCTCAATGTGCTCAATTTTTTCGGCTTTTGCAAGCTTTCCCACAACACTATTCGCTGAAACGAACAAAAAGCCACCAAAGCCAAGTATTACAGCCAGCAAAAGCGCAAGAAACCTTGAACCCTTTCTTTTACGTTTCTTTTTTGGAACGTTTTTTCTGCCTCTTCGCTGTTCAAAATCAGACACTTCATCTTCAGAGGCTTCAAGCTCGTTTTGTTGAACCAAAACCTCATCATCTGTTTCAACAATTTCTTCTGTCGGAGATTTTGAAACAAAATTCTTATACTGATTATTTCTTTTACTGATATATATTCCATCAGGATCATTTTCAGTTTTCTCAAACTTGGAATCACTGTAAATATCCTCGAATGAAGAGTCACTGAAAACATCCTCATAATCATCGTCAGTTACCCGGGATGAATTACTATATATATCTTCGTACTCGTCCTTTTCTTTTATAATACTCAACAGCTCAATATAATCGTCATTAATTGACATCTTTTTGTCTTCGTTTGAATTTCTATTATCTGCCAATATAATTCTCCTTTTTTTATCGGATTGATAAATCCATCCTCTGCAACTGATTATTCACCTAATCTGATATTAATACCACCTGAACCGTTTCCGTTTGAAGAGGGCTGAGGAAGGTATTTCTGAATTGCGTTTGCAAGATTAATAATGGGCATTGACTGGAGATAAACCTTACCGGGACCCGTAACAACTGTATGGAATGCACCCTCTCCGCCCAGGAACATATTTTTAACGCCCTTAACAGTTTCAACTCTCATTGAACAAGTTTCACTCATTGCTGCAAGATGACCTGTATCAACAATGATACTCTCCCCTACACCAAGGGTATATTCTTTACAATGTCCGTCAATTTCAATAAACACCATACCATTACCGGTAATTCTCTGCATTATAAAGCCTTCACCACCAAAAAAGCCGGTAGAGAAGCGGTGTTGGAAGAAAACAGAAAGGTCAAGACCTTTTTCCATTGCAAGAAAGCCTTTTCTCTGAACAACAATACCATTACCGGGAGTTACCTCATAAGGAATAATCTCCCCCGGGAAGCTTGATGAAAACGCAATCATACCTGTTCCGCTTACAGAGGTAAATTCATTAAGGAAAAGAGATTCCCCTGCAAAAAGTCTACCCAGAGCTTTTTTTATGCCACCACCTGAATTTGTTTCCATTTTCATATTGGGACTCATCCAACTCATTGAACCACCTTCGGTGCATAGAGCCTGCCCCTGCTCAGGATAGCATATAACAACCGGCAAACTACCGCCCTCAATTTCATATTTCAACATAGAATTACCTCCTTTGTTTTTTATCTATTAGAGTATACCTTTTTTTCTCTCTCTTTTCAAGTATATAGACATAAAAACACTCCTTGCACCCAAATGCAAGGAGTGAAACATATAAATTAATCTACTTTAACAATCCAACCGAGCTTATCTTCGCGTTTACCCCACTGAATACCTGTAAGCTCATCATAAAGGAACTGAGCAACGGGACCGATCTTGGAATCGTTGATTACAAGATGCTCGTCACCGTCAATATATTCACCAACGGGAGAGATAACAGCAGCTGTACCTGTACCGAAAGATTCTGTAAGAGTACCATTTTTGTGAGCCTCTTTAACTTCATCAACAGAAAGCTTTCTCTCTTCAACCTTGTAGCCGTTTGCTTTAAGAACTTCAATACAAGAAGCTCTTGTAACACCGGGAAGAATGTTGCCGTCTTCAAGAGAAGGTGTGATAACTGTACCATCAATAACGAAGAAAACATTCATTGCGCCAACTTCGTCAATGTACTTTCTCTCAACGCCATCAAGCCAGAGAACCTGAGCATAACCCATTTTATCTGCCTTTTCCTGACCGATAAGGGATGCAGCATAGTTACCGCCTGCTTTAGCCATACCTGTACCGCCCTTTACACAACGAACATACTCACGTTCAATGTAAATCTTAACGGGATCCATACCATTTGCATAGTAAGAGCCAACAGGTGAAAGAATGATAGCAAAAATATAGCTATGAGAAGCGTGAACACCAAGGAAAGCATCAGTAGCAATAATGAAAGGACGGATGTAAAGTGATGTTCCGTCATTGTGAGGAACCCAATCCTTATCAACATCAACAACTGTCTTTATAGCCTCGAGAACCATATCGGGATCAAGTCTGGGAACACAAAGACGATCACAAGTGTTGTTCATTCTTTCGATATTTTTCTGAGGACGGAAAAGCTGAATGCTACCGTCTGCAGTTCTGTATGCTTTAAGACCTTCGAAAAGCTCCTGAGCATAGTGGAAAACCATTGATGAGGGATCGAGCGCAAGAGGACCGTAAGGTACTACTCTACCGTCGTGCCAGCCCTGACCTTCATCATAGTTCATAATAAACATATGGTCTGTAAAGATTTTACCGAAGCCAAGCTTGCTCTCGTCCTGAGGCTTTGCCTTGGGAGCGGTTGTTCTTTCAATTTTGAAATCGTAACTCATTGAAAATACCTCTTTTCAATTAATAGTCGTAACCGAGTTTAAGTGCAGATTTGTTAACTTCAAGAAGATCCTGATGACGAGCAGAAACAACCTTCCCGAGAGGTGCATCAATGCCATCAAAGCCAAGTGCTTCAACTTCTTTAAGAACCTTACCTGTCATAATCATATTAGCGAGAGTGCTGATACCCTGCTCATTTGCAATTTGTGTTGAGGGAATATAGAAAACCTCAACGTCAGTTCTCTCCACCTTACGAGAAATGAGAGTTGAATCAACAAAGATTTTACCACCGGGAACAACTTCATTCTCGTATTTATCAAGTGAGGGAAGATTCATTGCAACAAGTACATCGGGTTTGCCAACAATGGGAGAACCGATGGGTTCATCGCTGACAATAACGCTGCAGTTTGCAGTACCGCCACGCATTTCAGGACCATAAGAAGGAAGCCAGGAAACCTGCTTGTTCTCAAGAAGACCTTTATATGCAACAAATTTACCTGCAAAAAGAATACCCTGACCGCCGAAACCGGCAAAAAGAATGTTACATGCTTTACTCATTATTTTGCCTCCTCTGCGTAGATATCTTTATAAACACCCAATGGATAGTAAGGAAGCATATTTTCCTCAAGCCATTTAAGTGCTTTTTCGGGTGTCATACCCCAGTTTGTGGGACAAGTGGAAACAACCTCAATAAGAGAGAAGCCCTTACCATCAAGCTGATTCTGGAAAGCCTTCTTAATAGCAGCTTTTGCCTTTTTAACATTTGAGGGGTTATTTACAGAAACCCTTTCAAGATATGCAGCACCATCAACATTCTGAAGGAGCTCGCAAACCTTAACGGGATAACCAACTGTTTCAACATCTCTGCCGTAGGGAGATGTCTGAGTAACCTGACCGGGAAGAGTTGTGGGAGCCATCTGACCGCCTGTCATACCATAAATTGCATTATTAACGAAAATAACTGTGATATTTTCGCGTCTTGCGGCAGCGTGAACTGTTTCTGCAGTACCGATAGCGGCAAGGTCACCGTCACCCTGATATGTGAAAACAACATTGTTTTCGGGGTCTGCTCTTTTAACACCTGTTGCAACTGCGGGAGCTCTGCCATGAGGAGCCTGAATGAAGTCGCAGGTGAAATAATCATAAGCCATAACGGAGCAACCAACGGGAGCTACACCGATAGTTCTGCCCTCAATACCGAGTTCATCAATAACCTCGGCAACAAGTCTGTGAATAATACCATGAGTACAACCGGGACAATAG
>JAZUOL010000074.1:0-7086 GCA_045604605.1 Acutalibacteraceae bacterium
GTTAAAATTATATCCGTTAACAATGGGCTCATCATCGAGTAAAAACATTTCTCTTATTTCGAAAATGTCAACAGGATTTCCGCTTTTATCTGAAAACCAACAACCAAAGGATGGGTCAAAAGCGCACCATTTATTAAGTTCAGTTATGTATACACGGCAAGTAAAATGGCAGTTTTTAAATTCAGATGACATCATACAAACAGGATAAGCCTTAACTCCCACAGCAACAAGACAATCTGCAAAAGCTATTGCCTTCCACCTGCAATTAATTGCATTTTTAAAAGACTTACCGAAAGAATATTTTAAAATATCCGTTGTGTTATCTGTTATAAAACTGTGCTTTGCACCATTGTAAAAAGTATTCTTTGTCAACCAATCAAGAATTTGAAGAACCTTTTCAAAATCAGTATCATCTGTGGCAATATTTGTAAAACCATACTTTTCATCAAGTGCTTTGTGCATTTCAAAATATTCAGTTTTCTTACCTAAATCAGTTTCAACTAAATCTTTATTATTAAAACCTTTATCTTTAACATCAACAGGATCTTCAGTAAGAAGTTTCTTGTAATCGAGTGACCTTACAAACTGCTCATATTTCTTTGGATTAGCCTGATATGGTAAGCAAGTAATAAATGTTTTAATATTCATTTCCCTACTCCTTCAAGTGTTTCGTAATTATATCTTTTTCTCGAAAACTAAATCTAATTCTTGTGTATGTCCTGTACCTCTCTGTTTTGTAGGGATAGCAGCAACAAATCGCCAACCTTGTTCAGCTCGTTTATTTATTATTGAACGGTAATCTTCAATGGAGTAAATATTGCCAGAGCCTAAACCCCAACCGCCAAAATCACAACTAACAGTTTCATATTCATATTTAAACATTGGTAATCCCCCTTAATAGATATTTTGCATTTCTTGTTTTATCAATTTATATGATAACATAAGCAATGCATAAAAAACAAGAGCAAGGAATCACCTTGCTCTCAATCCAAAATATTATTCCTTATCAACTATAACAACTTCAATTCCAAGGTCATCGAATTGACACAAGTCTTCTTCTGATGCATCCCAGTCTGTAATTAAGGTGTTAAGCCTGTTTGCAGGACAGATACTTACAATTGAATCCATACCGATTTTTTCTGTTGGATATAAGCCAATTGCTTGTTTTGAACTATCTATTACTGCATTCCAGAAACTGATTGCCTGACTCTTCTGTATTGATAAACCAAAGCTTGCAGAAATGCAAGCAGATGTTAAGAAGCATTTATCAAATCTCAAACGCTTGATTGTTTCAATAGCAATTGCATCATAGCAGTTGCCCTTATTATCCATTTCACCGCCAAGCATAATTACAGAAATATTATCGTTCTTTCTCAACTCCTCTGCAATTACAATTGAGTTTGTTACAACACGAATTTTGATATCAGCAGGTAAGTTTTGTGTCATAAGATAGCCAACAGATGCACTTGTAATAAAAATTACATCATTGTTTTTTATCATAGAAACCGCTTCTTTAGCAATTGCCAAGTAGTTATCTTTGATTTCACCAATATCTTTGCAGGTCATTTTAGGTGGTTTGCTGAATGCAACCTGTCTTAATTTAATAGCTCCACCGTGAGTTCTTTTGAGAAGACCTTTCTCTTCAAGAATTCTTAAATCTCTTTTTGCAGAGTCATAACTAACACCAAACATTTCTTGAATTTCAGCTGTAGTAATGCTGCCTTTTTCTTCTAATAAATCTAATATAGCCTGGTGTCTTTCTTCTATAAACATTTAGTTCACCTCGTTAACATATTACAAAAAATGACGTGCACTTCATTCCTTGTTGTTAACACAATAACACGTTTATTCACGGTTGTCAATGCCAAATCGTGAAAAAATGTGCAACAGAGTGAATAAAAGTGAAAACAGAAGTGGGAGGTGATTGTTTATGCTCTTGTTTTTAACTATTTCATAAAACTAAGAAATTGTTATCGCCTCTTTATCATTTTCTTTATCTGAAACATCAACTTCATAATCTAAAGTAATACTATCTTCATAAACTATATTACCAATATTTATCAATTCTTTTGCAATAACATCTATGGACTTTCCATTTGAACCAGTTATGTTATTATCCTGCAAATATTTCTTTACGGCTATTTCATTTCTATGCTCAGCTAATAATAATGCGTAACACAAATAAAAAAAGGCTATTGTTTTATGTATTGTTGTATCAGCATCATTAGTTTTATTTTGCGATTCACCAATTTTAAGTTCAGCTATTCGTATAGCTTGCTTTTTGTAATCTGATACCAACTTTTTCAACTGGCTATGTGTATTTATACCGAGCCACTTCAATTCAGTAAGTGTTGATTCAAATTGCGTATTTGAAACCCCCTCAGCAAACTCAACGCCAAAAATTTTACTAATGTTTTCATTAATCAATATAATATCTTCGTTTGATTTAAACATTACATCTAACAATACTGCATCTATTTCTGTGTCTAAAAATTCTTCTTCTTCTATTTTTTCTTGAAGTTTTTTCTTATATATAGTTAAACTACTGCGAATTTCTTGGAACTCTTTATCAGCTAGTTCTAATAAACCTGCTAAGCGAGAAAAGTTCCTACGTTCATCGCGTGGTATGGTGATTTCACTCTTATATCCTAAATCATGTTCAATTTCTGCCCAAGCATGCTGCAAAACAGAACGTATTTGAATCTCACATTTTAAATTTTGGTATGCTTTATATTCCTGCAATCTTAAACGCTCTTTTTTCATTTTTACTACATAATGAACACTACAATACCCAAAACGGTCTGGTTCTAACGCTTTTCTTTTATCAATAGAGTTTTCCTCATCGACTTCAAACTCCTTTTCTACTATTTCAGCTATTTTATCGACGTCATCTGCATAATAACTAATTACTCTGATTCCGGCAACATCTGTAATTTCAGATAAAGTTTCATATTTATCATTTTTGATATCTATTTTGTTACTTAAGCTTTCTTTACTTTTAAGTCTATATGTCGTAGCATTATACGTTATGTTTTCGTTTTCTAAAAATTTAACCAACAAGTTTTCAACATCTTTTGCAAAACGTTCGTATACTCGTTTTTCTTTATCATATTCTTTTAATACTTTTACTTTGTTCCCCATAATATTTTCCTTCTTTCTAAATAATAATTGTCTTCACTTATATATGACACCAAAAGCTAAACACTTCACATTTGTTTTCAGATTTTTCAAACTTCTCTCTTTTGCACTATTTTTCGACATTGGTTTTAGTGAAAAAGACAATAAATTTTTAAACTTTTCCTTGACAAATCGTTTTTGTAGTGTTATAGTGACAAAAAACAGATGAGGTAAAGGTTATGAACACATATCGTTTCACAAAACATGATATGCAGAATTCCTGGCTTGTAAAGTACGATTATGATACTTGCAGGTCTATTCCTTTATACTCATTTCGCAAAAAGTAAACTATTATTTTAACGATATGATTATACCGGTGTAGGCTTACTGCAGGAGCTTACACCGGTTATTTTTATACATAATTTTATTTTAGGAGTGAAGGATATGAAACTATTTGATTTACTGAAAAAGAAACTTTTAAAAAAGCAACCCGAAGTAACAGGGGATTTTCTTGTTGATTACTACAACACCCACGATGAAGATGTTCGTCTTTTGTCCAAGCACGGCAGAGTTGAATTTCTCACAACTGTTAAATACATTGAGCAATATTTAAAAGATGGAATGAAGATTATAGAAATCGGAGCCGCAACAGGCAGATATTCCCATTATTTTGCTCAAAAAGGCTTTGAGGTTGATGCAGTTGAACTTATTGAACACAATATTGAGGTTTTCAAAACCAAAACATTACCCGGTGAAAATGTAAGAATTAAGCAAGGTAATGCTCTTGATTTATCAGAATACCCCGATAACAGCTACGATGCAACGCTTTTGCTTGGTCCTATGTATCATCTATACACAGCCGGAGAACAGCAAAAAGCACTTTCGGAAGCAATCAGAATCACAAAGCCTGACGGATACATTTTTGTTGCTTACTGTATGCTTGAACCGTCAATGTTCTGTTGTTTCAAGAATAGCAGAATCGACAAACTGATTGAAGATGGCGAATTTGACCCTGTTACACTCGAAGCATATTTTCCACCTCACGGGATTTTTAAGGTATATACAAAGGATGAAATTTTTGATTTAACAAAGATTTTTGATGTGGAAAGGTTGCATTTTGTTGCTACTGACGGTTATACTTGCCATATGAAAGAGTCTGTTGACCAAATGGATGATGAAACCTATGATTTATATCTCAGATACCATTTCAAGACCTGCGAAAGACAGGATTTAGTCGGCATATCACACCACACACTTGATGTGCTGAGAAAGGAGTAGACACTATGATTAAATATCCAAACTACGACAGAAGCATATTGTCGATTGCTTCATCGGTTTTAAACCATTTCGGCGTAAAGGACTGTCAACATAAGACCTTATCCGAATTTGATAAATTACTTGAAAAAGACTACAAGAATATTATAGTAATTCTTTTCGACGGATTGGGAACTTCAGCACTTAACTACCATCTCGAAGAAAATGACTTTTTAAGAAAGCATTATGTAACCGATATTTCTTCCGTTTTCCCATCAACAACCGTTGCTGCAACCACATCCATTTTGAGTGGCTACTCCCCTTTGGAATGTGGATGGTTGGGCTGGGACTTATACTTTGAAGAAATCGGAGAAAATGTTGCAGTTTTCAAAAACACTTTACAAAGGAACGGTGAGCCTGCTGCAAAATATAACGTGGCTCACAAATACATTCCTTACAAAAACATTATGCAAAGAATTGAAAAGGTAAAGGGCAGAAAAAGTGCTTACTGTGTAGCCTTCTTTTCAAAATATCGTGTCAAAAGTGTTGAAGATATTTGCAAGACAATATACAAGCTTTCCAAAAAGAGAAAGAAGAAATATATTTATGCTTATTGGAATCAGCCAGACCACGCAATGCACGGTCACGGAGTAACAAGTCCTGAAGCACACAAAGAGATTTTGCATATCAATAGCGAGATTGAAAAGCTTTACGGTAAATTGAAGGATTCCCTTGTAATCATAACTGCAGACCACGGACTTTGCGACGGAAAAACAGAATATTTAGAGGACTATCCGCAATTAATGGAACTTTTAAAAATACAACCATCTGTTGAACCAAGAGCATTAAGCTTTTTTATTAAAGACGGAAAAACAGAAGATTTCAAAACAGAATTCAACAAAGTTTTTAGTGATAGTTTCAGGTTAATGACAAAGGAAGAGGTTTTCTCTGAAAACATTTTAGGCTACGGCAAACCACATCCGAGAACACATGGTTTCGTTGGTGATTTTCTTGCTATAGCAACAACTGAAAAAACATTGTTTACTGCAAGAGAGGAACACGAATTCGTAGGTGTTCACGCAGGTCTTACGGAAGAGGAAATGACTGTTCCGTTTATAGCAATAGAAACAGAAAAGAGGAAACAACGATGAATATAATACAAAAAATAAAACAGATAAAATACATAAAAACCACACCCGTACTTGAAACAGAAAGATTGATTTTAAGACCAATTACACCAAAGGATGCAGACGCAGCTTTCGTATGGTTGAGTGACGAAAAGGTTAATAAATTCATGCCATATAACCTTTATAAAAACACAGACGAGGTTTTGTATTGGATAAACACGATAATCCCAAAAGACAAGAATTGCCACTGGGGAATTGTGGTAAAAGAAAACAACCTTTTAATTGGTAGCTGTAGTATTGGTCCTGATAAAAAAGAACCTGGTGCTTGGGGCTTCGGTTACAATATCCGTTCTGACTATTGGAACAAAGGTTTAACTACCGAGGCTACAAAAAAGATGATTGAATTTGCCAATAAAAAATACGGCATAAAAAGCTTTGTTGCAAGCCACGCTGTTGATAACCCCGCTTCGGGCAAGGTTATGGAAAAGTGCGGTTTAACATTCGACCATTACGGAGAATACAGCACCTTTGACGGCACTCAAACATTTAAAGCAAAGTTCTATAAATTGCATTTGGATTAAAAATATGAGGACAGGGCGAATCCCTGTCCTTATATTTTACCTTTTCGGCAATTTGCCTGTTTCATAAAGCCTATTTATTTTTTTATAATGACTGCAGGCTCTTCCGCCATCAACTGAGCAGACACCTTTTTCATACTCTGATTTCTCAGCGTTGTAGTCAAACAATCGTGTGTACTTTTTACCGTCTTCACCCTCGCAGGTAATGAACTTATCGCCCTCACCCATATAAAAAGGACATTCGATAAGTCTTTCAATGAATTTTGACATAGTTATCGTCCTCGGCTAAATTACGCTACATAGTCGTAGTTTTTGCATACGGCAGTTGCATTTCCGCTATCGTCAAAAACAAGTTCAACAACACCGATTGCTTTTGAACCGTCATTATATTCAATCGTAAATGTAATTGTATCATTAAAGGTTGAGTACGGTGTATTTATGTTTTCTTCAAAAGCCTTTTCCATTTCTTCTGTATGGCTCCAATAAAAACTGCTTTTCTCAAAGTCGAAATCCTCACCATTGGCAGATAAATTGTTTCCGTGTTCCCAACCTATGTTGATAAAATTACCATGTTCTGGAGCATTAAAAGTAGGTTTATTTGTGTTATACACCATTTGACCATACTTTGAGGTATTTTTTACATTTATGGATTTAATGTTTTCAGTATCCTCTAAATCAAGTTTAAATTCATTAAAGGTGCATATAGTCATAATAATATTTTCTTTTACACAAAGTTCTGCACTACCCGTATCGAACTTTTTTTCTGCACAATATTTATTAAAAACATCGTCCAATTCATTTTCGATTTTAAATGTTTCCGCATCAGAAAGACCTCTTATATCTCTGACTTTTAAATACACCTCATAGGGATATTCTTCGTTAAGCTCCAGAGTTTTATTGACAGTTGCGGTTTCGGTACTTTCAGAATTTGCTGCACTTGCAACCATAATAAAAGCATTTACAGTTTTATTTTGCGGTATGGTATTTTCTGTGGTGTTTTGTTGCGGTGC
>JAZUOL010000075.1:0-4871 GCA_045604605.1 Acutalibacteraceae bacterium
TTGGTATCACCTGCAATAATAACCTGCTTACTTCTGAGAATTGCACCGATAGCATCTTCGGGGAATATCTGTGATGCCTCGTCAAAAATAACCATATCAAAGTTATAGGTTTGTGCCTCTAGGAAATACGACACCGACAAAGGTGACATCATAAAGCAGGGCTTAATTTTCAAGAGAAGATTAGGAATTGTTCTAAACAACTTCCTTATTGGCATAATACGGCGTGTCTTTCCTAATTCTCTTGTCAAAATACTCATTTCATCATGAGCTGAAAGCAATCTGTCCTTACTCGGCAAACTATTTATCAGCTTTTCACGAATTCTCATTCGAGCAATAGAGAGCTGATGTTCATCAAGAGTACAGAAATCGTTAACTGTCTTATCATGCATTACACTCTTGAAGTTTGCAATCGAAGGCTTTGTTTCTAATACCTTACTGAGCCAAAGCATATAAAAACGCTTTTTAAAGCAATCAACGATATCTTTAATACCATCTTTTTCTATTGCAAGAACTAATTCTTTCAAACCGCAAGCGATACACTTGTCCCTGAAAGTTTTGTAATCAAGATATTTTTCGAGAAGTTCTACTTTGCCGGAGCATTTTCTATATTTTTCCGCAAGAGCATCAACGCCTGAATTTACAATCTCGCCACCAAAAATTTTCACAAAGAATGGTTCCAATTCTTTAACTTTTGAAACCATTCCACTGATAGCATCAATCTTCGTGGTCATTGATTCTCTATCTGCCAAGTTTGTTGCAATTGCTTTGCAAAATTCTTTGGGAAGATTTCTACCAACAATTAAATTATCAAATTTTTTCTTGTTTTCGATATGTTGTTTTATTTTATCCCAATCAGTTGAAGTATGCTTATACAAATCACCATAATATGTTTTGAATAAGCGTTCCTCATCCTGTAAAATACTTTCAGCTTTTCTTAATTCAAGCGCCTTATCAAGTTTTACGAACATACCGATATGAGAATCCTTGTCCTTATAGATTCCCTTTAAATTCTTTATTTGTGCTTTTAATTCTCCCAGCACATCCAATGTTTCCTTGACCTTGGATATAATGCTGTTCATATCTTCGTTAGAATCCAACTTGTTAAGGAATAAGCGGTTATAATTAGAACAAATCGCCTGAATTCTTTCGGCTGACAATTCTTCAAAAGTTGCATATACTCTTGACAATTTGTCATATTCGTTGTTAATGAGAATGTTTTTGAATTCATTTTGTGTGCTTGCTGCAGGATATAGGCTCAATATTTTTTGGAGTGCAGAAAGGTCCAAAGATATCGATTCCCAATCTGTGCTTGTTCCTGAAAAAGCACTTCCATACATCTCATCAATAGACGATTTATTATTTGTAAGCTCTGCTGCGAGTTCATTCAATTCTTTTATTTTCAAAAGAACATCAACTATCTGTTGGTCAGATATTTTAGCAAGGGGATCTTTACTATGCTTAATGATTGTTTTCTTGTCTGCACGGTAATTGGAATTAAAAACCTTGAAGATGCCCTTATAATCTGTTTTAAATCTATTCAATATTTCTGTATAGTCTGTTTCAAAAATTTCTTTCTCCCAAGCGCTCAATATTTCGTTATTAAGGGAATTGATTTTTGCAGACAATTCTTTGTATTTTGATATGTTGGAAATAGCACTGCTTAAAATACGAGCATCAAACCACTGCTTTTGGCAGGATGGCTGTGTTTTAAGTTCAACAATAAGGTCGTGCAATATGCTCAGATTTGCTAAGGTTACAGGCATATCGAGGCACAGCATAGCCATGTCGCTGTTTGCAATATTTACGACATTAGTAATACTGTTAAGCATATCTGATATGTCATCGTAATAGTTGTCGATATTCTCGGCAACATTATGCATTATTGATGACTCAAGGGATTTCGCTAATTCTTCTTTTTTCGAATCAATATCTGATTTTGCCTTTTCCAAATCAACATTATACACATCAGAATAGAACCAAGAATCAATATTTTCTCGGTCTTTTATCAATGCGCCTATTCTTTCTGCTGATTTTTGCGTAAATTCTTCTAAATCTCTGATATTGTCATTATCGAATATAATTTCAGGTATTGCACTTATCTGTAACAGAGTTTTTATAAAACCTATAAATTCTTCAACTGATTGCAATGTGTCAGGATTATTTAAGCCATATTTAGCTACTAAATCACTAATGTTTGATATTAATACACTTAAATGTTCAACAATCAGGCTGATGTTTTTGTCCATCACTTGCTTGTCTTCAAGCGGCAAAGAATTTATGGCAACACCAATCCACGGATTGTTTTCAAGGTCAAAATTGGAGTTATTTATGTAATTTGCAAGATTTTCGAGATTGTATATCATCTCGTTTAATGTTTCTCTTGTAATTTTATCTACATCTTTAATAGAGAATAAAGCATCTGTTGCACTTTTCAAATTATCCAAAATGCCGTATACATCATAGCAACTGATGTTTAACGGTGCAATTTCCTCATGCAATTCGGTAGCATATTGATTGAGTTCCGTTCTTTCAAAATTAAGTCTGTCTAATTCTTCAATAGCTTCTTGTTTTACTCGTGTCTTCTTTAAAGAAAGTGTGTTCTGTATGTCATCAAGAACTTGCTTTTTATTTGCCTTATGGCTATGCAAAGCTAAGCAGAACTCTGCAAGACCGAGTTCAGACAAACGCTTATATACAACCTGCAGAGCTGCCATTTTTTCTGAAACAAACAATACTTTTTTATCTGCCGCAAGAGCCTCTGCGATAATATTGGTTATAGTCTGACTTTTACCGGTTCCGGGAGGTCCTTGCATAACAAAGCTAACGCCTCTCTTAGATAATTCAATGGCGTCTTGTTGGCTTGAATCCGCACTTAATACCTGAAAACATTCTTTGGGTATCAGTGTATCATGATTATATGACTTTAATTCTTCGGGGATATTTATAATTTCGGAAGTATCTCCGAGCATAGCTTTAAGGACTGCATTGTTAGAAATGTTCTCAATGTTATTCTCAAGGTCCTTATACATATTAATTTTCAAGAAAGATAACAAACCTATGCTTGCTTCTCTGATTATTCGCCAACCTTTTTCGTCAGCTATATCTTCAAGTGTTTTTAAATAATCTTCAACCGTATCTTTATCCGGATCAAAAGGCGGCAGTTCTATACCATAATCTGCCGACAGCAAATGTTGAAGAGTAGGATTAACTACAACATCATCGTCATATCTTACTAATTTGAATGGTGCGTTAAGCGTTTCAACTGTCAGCGAAACGGGGACCAATATCAAAGGGGATTTAACCCAAGAGTGATGCGAACCGTGATTTTCCTGCCACTCTATAAAACCCAAAGATAAATAAAGTATATTTGTACCTTGCTCTTCTAATGCAAGTTTAGATTTGTTGCGTAGGTTCTTTAATGTTTTTTTGCTTTCCTGAAACGATGTAGCAACCTTTATATCGCCAAGAAGTACAGGGATAGGGCAAGAAAGTCTGTCAAACAATCTCAATACAGAGTATGTGCGTATGTCAGAATCTTTATCTAATGGATATTCAAAAGTTAGTTCATTTTCATTCTGAACATAATTTGCATACAGCTCATCAAGCCCGGGTTCAACAATTTTTAATGTTGCCCTGGCTGTTTCTCTGTAATTAATCATTTTATTTCTTTTGCCTGTATCTAAAAGCTGGCTTTTCCAGTATTCGATTTTTTTATTTTCAACAGGGTTCATGTTGCCACCTCGATTTTGCTGTTTTCTATAAAATATATGTGTAAATTAAATCATCCAAATAGGTATAATATAATTATCACTATCAACGGCAGAAAGCGTTTCTTTCATGCAAATAATTGCACCTTTACCTCTTTTAACAGATGCTTTATCTAAAAGCTTAAAAGGTCTTATAAGTTCTGTTCCGGGACTGGCAGTTCTTTTAATTTCAATAGGGTGAAGCATACCATCGCTTTCAATTACAAGGTCGATTTCATTGCTATTTGTATCACGGTAATACCACATAAGACATTCTTTTGCATTATTGTGATACGTTTTGATAATCTCAGATACAACATAGTTTTCAAGTATTGCACCGTTAATCGCACCGTTTGCTAAAACCTCCGGTGATGAATATCTTGTAAGATATGCAACAAGTCCGGTGTCAAAGAAATACATTTTAGGAGTTTTTATTGTTCTTTTAAGTAGATTGTTTGAATACGGGCGCAAGAAAAATACGATGTCAGATTTTTCAAGAATTTTTAGCCAACGCTTTGCTGTATCATTGGAAATACCAACATCTTGAGCAATATCTGAAACATTAAGCATCTGACCTGCTCTACAAGCAGCCGAACGAATAAAATCACTAAACAGCATCGTGTCATCAATGTCAGCTATCTCTTTGACATCTCTCTCTATATAAGTTTGAAGATAACTGCTATAAAACAGATCTCTGTCTGTGTATTTTCCGCTTATATGTCCAGGCAGAGAGCCACTCCATATACGTCTGTATATTTCATTAAGATCGGCAGGCTTGTTTATTTTGCTGCGTTTCTTTAATTTCTCTAAATCAATAGAAAATGGTTCAGTTTCATCATTTCCATAGATTTCATGTTGCGAAAGTGATGGCATATGAATAATGGCAATTCTACCGGCAAGAGATTCCTGTGCAAGCTCCATAAGCTTAAATGGCTGAGAACCTGTAAGCCAAAACGAGCCGGGAGCCTCACCTTTGTCTATTGCCATTTTTATATAAGAAAATAGTTCAGGGGCATATTGAACTTCATCTATTAAAATAGGTAATGAATGCATTTGTAAGAAAAGAGCCGGATCTTTTGACGCCAATTTTCTCTCTTCTATGTCATCCAACAAAACCTCTTCGCG
>JAZUOL010000076.1:0-2691 GCA_045604605.1 Acutalibacteraceae bacterium
GACGGAGTGTGTTTGCTGTAGAATGACAAGCACCTGAAACAACACCATCAGCATCTCCTGCTTTAACCATAAGACATGCATAATACATATAGTCACCGAGAACAGTCTCTTTAGCTTGTTCGTAAGTAACACCCTTTTTCTTTCTGAGTTCAACAAAAAGGTTAAGGTATTCCTCTGTCTTTTCATAGTTGAATGGGTCGATGATTGTAGCTTTTGAAACATCTAAGCCCTTTGAGTTTTCAGCAACTTCCTCAGGAGTACCGATGATGATAATGTTTGCGATATCCTCTTTAAGAATTATTTCAGCTGCTTCAAAGGTTCTTCTATCCATAGATTCAGGAAGAACGATAGTTTTCTTATCGCTTCTTGCTCTTTCTTTGATAGATTCTAAAAAATTACTCATTTTTCTTCCTCGTATAATATCTTTATAGGACAAAATATTATACGTTTCCTTTCCTTAAAAATTTTATATAAATATCAATCGGTTTGGTAAAACCTATGATATAATTGACTTGGTGTCAATCAGGTAATAGTTCTTTTTCCTCCTGTTGAACCATTGCGGTTGCTTCAACAATAGTCTGTTCCCCTGATATGGAAGTTAGTTTCAAACCGGCTGGCTGTTTGCTTAAGTTTCAGGACTACCATTTAGCAGTGTGGTTTCGCATCTGTCCTTCTTAAGCCGGATTCTTATATGCGAGGGTGTTGATGCTCCATAATCATGGGTTTTACCAAGCCGATTGAACACTTGAAAACTTAACGAAAGAAGGTGATTTTTATGAACCCACTTTACGTCGGTATTGATGTAAGCAGCAAATCCAATGTCGTTTATTTTATGCTCCCTGATGGGAGTAAACATAGTAATTTTTCTGTTGCTAATTCACATGATGGTTCTTTACAGTTGGTAAAAAGAATTTTTTCTGCTATGACCTCTTACTCCTTAGATACTGTTTTGATAGGTCTTGAAGCAACCTCTGTGTATGGTGATAACCTTGTTTATTTTCTGAGGGAAGATGGTACATTAGCTCGTTTTAACTCAAAAGTTCATGTTCTCAACCCTAAGCAAGTAAGTAAATTCAAAGAAGCTTACAATGACTTGCCTAAGAATGATTACATTGACTCTTTTGTTATTGCTGATTGCCTGCGTTTCGGTAGAATCAACAAAGAGGTCTACATCGGTGACTATCGTTACAAAGCACTTCAGAACCTTACGCGAGCACGCTATTTCGCTGTTTCCAACCTCATCAAAGAAAAACTACGTTTTATGAACATACTCTTTAAGAAGTATTCTACTATGACGCAGGAGAAGGTATTTAGTGATACCTTCAGTACTACTGCTCTTGCTGTCTACGATGAGTTTGAATCCGCAGAAGCTTTGGCAGATATGGACTTACATAAGCTTACTGCTTTTATTATGGAAAAGGGAAAAAACCGTTTCCCAAATCCCGATGCAGTAGCTAAAGCCATTCAGAAAGCTGCCCGAAGTTCTTACCGCTTACCAAAGACGGTAAATGATTCTGTTAATCAGGTGCTTTCTATATCCATAACTTCCATAAAGGCATTGGAAGCTCAAATTAAGGAGTTTGATAAAGCTATTGCTGCTCAAATGGAACTCCTTCCTAATGTATTGATATCTATTCCGGGTATCGGACCAGTTCTTTCTGCCGGAATTATGGCAGAAATCGGAGATATCAATCGATTTCCAAGTCAATCTCAACTTGCTAAATATGCAGGTCTTGCTTGGAAGCAACATCAATCCGGAGATTTTGAAGCTCAAACAACAAGGCTTATTAACTCCGGTAATCGATTTTTAAAGTATTATCTGTGTGAAGCAGCATTTTCTCTTGTAAGATGCGACAAGGAATACAGCGACTTCTATCACCTCAAATACAAAGAGGTAAACAGATTTCAACACAAACGTGCACTCGCATTAACTGCTCGTAAATTTGTGCGGTTAGTCTTTCGACTGCTGAAAGACAATCGTTTATATACTTCAGCAGAATAGCAAAGCTTTCCTGCTGAAATCAGGTCGCCCTGCTCATTTTTGAAAAATTTGGTCGACAGGGCTTAGGTGGGTGTTTTGTGCTTTTTGGAATTTAGTAAAAAATATTTGCCTTTTTACTTATTTTCCTCTTGACATTTCACCGCTGGACTGTAGCATTTATGCGTTGCTTCCTGCAACAATTTCTGTAAGCTCCTGAGTGATTGCGCCTTGTCTTGCACGATTATATGAAAGCTGAAGCTCATCAATCATCTCCTGAGCATTCTTGCCTGCAGAATCCATAGCACATCTCCTTGCGGCAACCTCGCTCAAAAAGCTTTCCTTCACTTCTGCCATAATCACACCTGCAACATATTCACTCATAACAGCATTTAAAATTGTGATTTCGTCAGGCTCAAACAAAATGCTTGTTTCTTTTTTGCTTTCATCCTTCACAAGAGGCAAAATCCATTTGATTTGAGCATCTTGCGTCATCATTGAAACATATTTTGTGCTGATTATTCCAACCCTTGCCGTATCACCGTTTACAAATTCCTCGCAAAGCTCTTTTGAAAGCTTAACGGCATCGGCGCTGTTAAAGGCTTCGGCAAAACGGAGCTCGCCTTTGAAACGGTCACATGCTCTTTTTCCAATCGGGATAAACTCAGCGCCCTCATATTCTTTTGCAAGCCTGAAAATATTTGAATTATAAC
>JAZUOL010000077.1:0-23369 GCA_045604605.1 Acutalibacteraceae bacterium
CTCACAGAACGACATGGCTACGATCCGACTTAATATTATAATTTAATAGCTGTGCCGGTGTGGCGGAATAGGCAGACGCAAGGGACTTAAAATCCCTCGGTGGCAACATCGTACCGGTTCAAGTCCGGTCACCGGCACCAAATAGAGAGCTTGCACTTTTGTGTAGGTTCTCTATTTTTGTTTTGTACGAACAAAACAGGACTTGAACCGGTCTCGCCGAAGGCGAACACAATCGGGTGTTCGCGAAGCGAATGATGGGCAGAGCCCATCAAGTCCGGTCACCGGCACCAATAGAAAACTTGCACTTTTGTGTGGGTTCTCTATTTTGTTTTGTTTGAGTGCAACAGGAGTTGAACCGGTCTCGGCGAAGCCGAACACAATCGGGTGTTCGCGAAGCGAATGATGGGCAGAGCCCATCAAGTCCGGTCACCGGCACCAATAGAGAACTTGCACTTTTGTGTGGGTTCTCTATTTTGTTTTGTTTGAGTGCAACAGGACTTGAACCGGTCTCGGCGAAGCCGAACACAATCGGGTGTTCGCGAAGCGAATGATGGGCAGAGCCCATCAAGTCCGGTCACCGGCACCAAATATAGAGTTATCACTTGCGTGGTAGCTCTATATTTTTTTGTTTTCTGTTGAAATTATCTTACAAATGAAATACAATATACTTACCTTTTTAAAAGGAGTGTTTGGATGAAGCCGAAAGTTTTAACTCCCGAAAAGCAAATTAAGCTTTCTCAGAAGAGAGAAAAAGAAATTGCTAAATGGGAAAAAGAGAAAAGTAAACCTAAAGGCAAGTTTTATTTACCTTATCTGATATTTATAATAAGCCTTATTTATCTTACCGATGAGGTTGCATCACAGATAGGTCCGTTAATGAAAACAGAAATTGCAAACGGACTTTTTTCAGGTGACAGCTCAGTTGGTATTCTTGAAATTCTTAATATGATAGCAATACCATTTCAGTGCCTTGCAATATTCTATAAGCCTCTTTCCGATAAATTCGGCAGAAAGAAATTTTTGTTTATAAACACATTCGGTCTCGGTACAGCAATGCTCATTGTTTTCCTTTCCAATAACATTCCTCTTTATGTTATCGGCACTTGTATGATTCAGTTCTTTGTTCCTCACGATATGCAGGTGGTTTACATAATGGAATCTGTTCCAAGTAAGCACAGAGCAAGAATTTATTTCACCATAAAAAGCTTTGCAACCTTGGGAATAATGCTTGTGCCACTTCTTCGCAGAGTGCTTATGGATAATATGTACGAGTGGCGCAATGTTTTCCTTGTTCCTGCAATAATTGGTCTTGTATCTTCATTTGTTGCCCTTTTCTTTGCAAGAGAAACCGATGCTTTCATTGATTCTCGGCTTAAATACCTGAAAATGACTGATGAAGAAAGAGAAAAGGAAAAAAATGAAAAGAAACTTGGCAATGCTCAGGGCGGTATTATAAACGCTCTAAAATTCGTTTGGTCACATAAGCAATTAAAATGGCTTTATGTAACTATGGCTCTTATGAATTTGGGGTATCTCATAACAATGTACTATCAAGTGGTCATTTCCTACGGCTATGCAGGTAAATACGGAGAAATTACAGAAGAAATACTCAATCAGGTAAGCCTTAATGAAGTTACATCCGCGTTGTTTTTCTTCCCCATAGGTAGCGCAATTGTTCAGTTGCTTGTCGGTTTTCTAGGAGACTCTTTCGGAAGAAAGAAAACTGCAATTGTAATGTCAGTTTTATGTGTTCTTTCTTTTCTTGGCTTTGCTCTTGGCTCATCCTGGGGCTGGGAAACCTGGATAGTAGGTCTTTGCTCGGGAGCTTGTATCGGTAGCTTCTGGGGAGCAGGGGATATAACAAGCCTAATGATCAGCGAATCTTCGCCAACAAATCTTCGTTCTTCAATTCTTTCAACCCAATTTATTGCAATGGGTGCGGGTATAGCATTCTCTTATGTTGTGGGTATTCCTTTGATTACGGTTTTGGGTAATGCTGTCATCGGAACGTTATGTATCTGCTTTGCAGTTCCCGGTTTTATAGCCGCTCTTGTAGTTTTAATGCTGAAAACAAAAGATACTACGGGAATTGATTTGAATACTGTTACAGGAAATGAATGGGAATAATAAAAAAGGTGGTAATAATATGAAAATAGCAAGTCAGACAGAATATGTTTCTGCTCGTTTGAATGATTATGAGGCAGTTAGAATGGTATGTGAAGCAGGGTTTGATGCCATTGACTTTTCAATGTTCCATATGGCAAAGGACGACTGTCCTTTAAATACCGCTTCATATAAAGATATCGTTAAAGAGCTTAAAAATATTGCAGATAGCTTCGGAAAGCCTTTCTGCCAGGCGCACGCACCATTCCCCACAATGAGAGACGGTGATGAGGAATATAATAAAAATATGATGCCCAAGGTTAAGCGTTCAATTGAAATTGCGGGTATGCTTGGTGTTGAAAATATTGTTGTTCATCCGGTTTTCTTTGCAGAAAATAAATTTGAAAAAAATATGGCAATGTACAACGAGCTTCTTCCCGTTGCAAAGGAAGCAGGAGTGAAAATTGCCCTTGAGAATATGTTTGGCAAAAAAGACCCTGTAACAAGAAAGCAAACACCAAATGTTTGCAGTCTGCCTGAAGAATTTGCAGAGTTTTATGATGCGCTTCCAAGAGAATATTTCACTTGTTGCGTTGATATTGGTCACTGCGCTCTTGTTGGCTCAACACCCGAAGAAATGCTTCGCGGTCTTGGTGATAGGGTAGGTTGCCTTCATGTTCACGATAATGATACCTTTGATGATTGGCATTTTCCACCCTTTACACTTGATTTGAATTGGACGGAAATAGCAAAAGCTCTTTCAGATATTGATTATAAGGGATACATAACTCTTGAAAGTGATAATATTCTTGCAGACATCCCCACAGAGCTTTATCCCTCAATGCTCCGCTATATGCACGATGCCGCAAGACATGTTGCAAAAATGGTAGAGGATTATAAGAAATAAAAAATTAAACTCCCGATGTTTTTGGCATCGAGAGTTTTTTTGTTGTGTTGAGAGCTTTTTAATAGTTTTTGGAAAGAAAAAAACATATCCATAAAGCAATTACAAAAGCGCTTTCTGCAGGGATTGCAAGCTTTGTGTAGGGGCATTTCCAGCCTTTGTCAACGCAAAGGAAGATTGTTCTTGTAACCAGAACAGTTGTTGCAAAAATAACGCCGCCTACAAGGGAATAGGTTGCAGTATGTAAGCTGAGGGCAAGGTATAAAAGGAATGCACCTAAAGCAAATGAAATACCGCCATAGTAAACGCGGATTTCTGTTTTACCTGCATTGTCAACAGGCTTAATTGAAAAGCTTTCTGCATTTTTCAGGGGCTTGGAAATAAACACAACTGCCATTCCCCAGAAATAACCAATAAGGCAAATAACAGCAAATGCTGCAGGCGGATTAGCTGCCCATATTTCTTTTAAAAGTTCCATATTCATTCTCCTATTTCTTTTTTATCAATATATCACATTACAATATCAAAATCAATATTTGTATAATTTTATATATTTTGAGAAAAGTAAATGATGTAATTGGGAAGAGGAGTGTTATTATGAAAATCAATTCCAATGTAAGACCTTTTGGAATAAAAGATAAATTAGGATACCTTTTCGGTGATTTCGGCAACGATTTCACATTTATATTATCTTCTTCATTCCTTATGAAATTCTATACTGATGTTATGGGAGTTTCTCCTGCAGTTGTGGGCACGATTATGGCAATTGCAAGGTTTGTTGATGCTTTTACTGACGTTACAATGGGGCGAATTTGCGACAGAAGCAAAACCACTAAAAACGGCAAATTCCGTCCCTGGCTTTTAAGAATGTGCGGTCCTGTTGCAATTGCATCATTTTTAATGTATCAGTCCTCTTTGGCAGGCTTGCCATACGCTGCGAAGGTTATATATCTTTTTATAACTTATATTTTATGGGGATCTATTTTCTATACTTCTGTTAATATCCCTTATGGCTCAATGGCATCTGCAATTTCTAATAATCCTGATGACAGGCAATCTCTTTCAACCTACCGTTCAATGGGCGCAATGCTTGCAGGAGCTTTTGTAACAGCGGTAATTCCTCTCATAGTTTATGATAAAGTCAATGGAAAAGATATTATGAATGGTGGAAGATTTACTATTGTTGCAGGTGTGTGCTCCGTTCTTGCTATTGTATGCTATCTTCTTTGTTATGGTTTGGTAAGAGAAAGGGTAACATTTAACTCCCAACCCTTGAAGCATACAGATAACAATGTTTACAGAATGCTTGGTAATGCAGTAAAAAACAGAGCCTTGATTTCCATTATTGTAGCATCTGTTGTTATGCTTTTAGCCCAACTTACGCTTCAACAAATGACAAACTATATTTACCCTAATTACTACGGAAATGCAAGTATGCAAAGCGTTTCAACCCTTGCAATGTCAGGCGGTATGATAGTTGCCGCATTTATTGCAAAGCCACTGGCTCGAAAATTCGGTAAAGCGGAATTAAGTGCTTTTTCCAATCTGTTGGCAGGTATTGGTAGCTTTCTTATTTATTTCATAAGACCACAGAATGTTTTGGTTTATATTGCAATTCAGACAATATGTTGGCTTGGTTTAGGTGTTTTTTCAATGGTTTCCTGGGCGCTTATTACCGATGTTATAGACTATTCTGAAATAAAGAACGGTATAAGAGAGGATGGCTCTGTATATGCTCTTTATTCCTTTGCCCGTAAATTAGGTCAGGCGGCGGCATCGGGTGTAACAGGTGGTCTTTTAACGGCTATCGGCTATTCGGAAGCAACAGCCTTTGACAGAAATGTTCTTGAAGGCATTTTTGATATTTCAACTCTTGTTCCTGCGGTGGGCTTCGTTCTGCTTGCGGCTGTTTTGTGGTTCTGGTATCCACTCCATAAAAAGCAGGTGGATGAAAATGTTAAGTATTTAGAAAACAAACATAAAAAATAAAATGAACGGAACTGTAAAGCAGTTCCGTTCATTTCATATATTTTTCACGATATTTTCTTGGGGTTAAGTCGGTATATTTTTTAAAGGTTTTAGTGAAATAATTCACATCAAGCATACCGCAACGCTGAGCAATGTTCTGTATTTGTATATTAGTCGAAACAAGAAGCTCCTTTGCTCTTTCAATTCTCTGTTTGTTTACATAATCAGTCAGCGTATTGCCTGTTTCTTTTTTGAAAAGGGTGGAAAGGTAGCTTGGGTTAACCTCAAATATTTTTGCAAGGTTATTCAGGCTCAAATCCGAAGCAATATCACTTTCAATTTGGGTAATAACCTTTTGAATTAAAAGTGAATAGTTTTTCTGGGAATGCTTGTTAACAAGTCTGCAGTATTTTTTTACCATATATTTTAAAAGCTCACCGCATTCGTCAACACTTTGAGATGCTTCAATTTTCAAAGCAAAATCAGAAGAAACCGTATCAATGTGGAAAGGATGAACCTTGCCTTGCTCTGCGCCTTTTCTCAGTAAGGTATTTAAGATAATTAAAAAATTTTTAGTGTTCCTTAATGAGTCGGTCAATCTTCTTTCAAGTGCATTTTCGGGTGAAATATTGGTGAATATCATTTCCGCTTTATGTGAAAGACCTTTTGAAACTGCATCAATCAGTTCATTTTCTTTAGCGTAGCGCCTTTCAAGGAGCTGAACGGTCATCCAGGGCTCAGTTTCCTTTGATTGAGTTGCAGTTGCGGGAAGCAGGGGTATCTCAACGCTTCTTTCCAGATGCTTGTGATGAATTGTGAAGCTTTCAAGACCCTTAAAAATCAATTCTCCGAAGCTGTTTACAAGAGATAGAATTGTATCATCATTAGGGAAATATGGCACAGCACCATAGAATTTTTCCAGTTGAATGTTAATATAAGAAGGGAGGGAGCTTTCAACTATTTTTTTGTTTATTGAGTTTTTAGTGATAAGCTCTTTTGTGTAAGGACCTAAAACAAGAGTTGAGGCAGGCTTGCTTTCAGGAAGCGGAATGAAAACATAGTTGCACATAAACATATCGGAAATTACACTTATTTCATTTTTGTCAAAAGCAAGATTTTCATGTAAAAAATTATTATAATCATCCTGAAGATTAAGAAGACGGCGAATGCCCATATCAATATCTTCAGGAATTTCTTTTTTTGTTATAACATAGCTTTTTATTTTAAGGTTTTCCATAGCGTTTTTGAAAAATTCCAGCTCTTTTTTATAAAACAAGTTACTCACCTCGTTAGTATTATCGTATAATTTTTATGAAAAATCAATAGTATGCAAAAAATAATACTAAAAAATGCAAAAAAAATACTCACGAAAATAGCGAAATTATTATAAAATTGAATTGTTGAAAGGTTTTGTGTAAATTTGCCAAAATTTACTGACAAAATCGGAAAAATATAGAAAAAGGAGAGAATCTATTATGGCTAAAAAAGAAGTTCAATTAGATTCAAAGGGTTTCCGCAAGTTCGGTATGCGCGACAAGGTTGCGTATGCTGCAGGTGACCTTGGTTGTAATATGAGCTTTGCGCTTAAGAGCTCTATTATGGCAATTTTCTGGACACAGTTTATGGCATTGGGCGAGGAAATGTATGCTTTCCTGCTCGTAATTGTTCAAATCTGGGACGCAATCAATGACCCGCTTCTTGGTTCATTGTTTGATGCAGATAAAAAATTCCACAAGCACGGTAAATTCAAGACCTACATATTCGTTGGTGCAATGGGTCTTCTTTTCTCAGGCTTGTTCTTCTTCCTTCCTGTTCCCAACGCTCCTCGCGCTATGAGATGCGTATTGTTCGTTTTAGGTTATGTTCTTTGGGATGCCTTCTATACTATTGCAAATGTTCCTTATGGTTCAATGATGTCTGTTATCACAACAGACGGTGCAGAGCGTTCTGAGCTTTCGGTATGGCGTTCAATCGGTTCAATGGTTGGTAACATTGTTCCTATGGTTATTCTTCCCGTTCTTTGCTACGATGCAAGTAACAACCTTAAAGGTGAAACTGTTTTCATCATTGCTACAGTTATGGGTGTTATCGGTCTTGCTTGCTTTATCTTTATGCTTAAGAAGACCACAATCCGTGTTGAAGAAAATGCAGTTACAATAAGCGAAAAGAAACAAAAATTCAATGTTTTCAAAGCTATGGGTAACTTTATGAAAAACCGTGCAGCTATCGGTGCAACTCTTGCTGCTATGGCAATGTTCATCGGTATGCAGGGCTCTTCTACTGCAACAACAGTTCTTTTCCAGTCCTATTTCGGTAATGCTAAGGCGTCAGGCTTTGTTATGTTCTTGAGCTATATTCCTATGTTCCTGTTTATGCCATTCATCAAGAAAATCGTTAACAGGTTCGGTAAGAAGGAAGCTTGCGCAGCAGGTGCGGCAGTAAGCACATTCGGTGCGGTTCTTCTTTTCCTTCCCCTTGGTAACGGTATGGCAGGCTTGGTTGGCTATATGATCGCTCAAGCATTCTTTGGCTTTGGTCTTGGTTTCTATACATGCGTTTCATGGGCTCTTATGGCAGATGCTATTGACTACAATGAATGGAAAAACCATACAAAAGAAGAGGGTACAGTTTATTCACTTCACTCATTCTTCCGTAAGCTCGCTCAGGGTCTTGGACCATCAGCCGTTATTCTTATTATGAAAGCTTTGGGTTACAATGGTGCTCTCGGTGCAAATCAGCCCTTCGAGGTTGCTGAAAATATGAAGTGGCTCGTTGCAGGTCTCTACACATTCAGTGCTGCTGTAATGTTTGTTTCAATCGCTTTTGTTTATGACCTTAACAAGAAAAAGGTTGCAGAAATGACAAGTGAACTTGAAGAGAGAAGAGCAGCAGCTAAAGCAGAGATTGCAGAATAATTCTTCTGTAAAAACGGCAGAAAATGAATAAATAAAAACGAAACTGCCGACAATGAATGTGTCGGCAGTTTTTATAAACAATTCCAATATCTTCTTAAAGGAGTAATTTATGAGACAAATTTTAAACATTAACAGAAAATGGGCTTTCTCAAAGCAGGCTTCAACAGTTCCCTCAGAAATGCCTTCAAATTGGTGCTTCGTTAATCTTCCTCATTCCTGGAATGCTATTGACGGTCAGGACGGCGATAACGACTATTTCCGTGGCACCTGCTATTATGTAAAGAGCTTTAAGAAATTTGAGCTTCCCGAAGCAGAGAAATATTACCTTGAAATCAAGGGTGCAAACTCTTCGGCAGATGTTTATCTCAACGGCAAGGTTCTCGCTCACCACGATGGCGGTTATTCAACCTGGAGAGTTGATATAACAAACGGTATAAAGGAAGAAAATCTTCTTGTTATTGCAGTTGATAATGCTGCAAATGACAAGGTTTATCCTCAGATGGCAGACTTTACCTTCTATGGCGGTCTTTACAGAGATGTTAATATTATCTGCGTAAATGATTCTCACTTTGAGCTTATGCATCATGGTGGACCCGGTCTTAAAATCACACCTGAAATCAATGGCATTAATGCAAATGTTGAAATTGAAACATGGGTTGTTAACCTTAAAGAAAATCAGAAGCTTCGTTATGTAATCAAAGCTGCTGACGGTAAGGTTGTTGCAGAAAAAGAAACAACTGATACTAAAGTTAATCTTGAAATTAATAATGTTCACCTTTGGCACGGTAAAAAAGATCCCTATCTTTACACCGCAGAAATCAAGCTCGTTGATGGCGAAAATGTAGTTGATAACATTTCTTCTCGTTTCGGTTGCCGTACATTTAAAATCGACCCTGAAAACGGCTTTATTCTCAATGGTGAAGAATATCCTCTTCGCGGTGTTTCCCGCCATCAGGACAGATGGGGCTTCGGTAACGCTCTTCTTCCCGAGCACCACAGAGAAGATATGGATTTAATCTGCGAGGTAGGTGCTACAACAATGCGCCTTGCTCACTATCAGCATGATCAGTATTTCTATGACCTTTGCGATGAAAGAGGTCTTGTAATCTGGGCAGAAATTCCCTATATTTCAAACCATATGCCCGGTGGTAGAGAAAACACAATTTCTCAGATGAAGGAGCTTATTGTTCAGAACTATAACCACCCCTCAATCGTTGTCTGGGGTCTTTCAAACGAAATCACAATGAAGGGTGATTCTGATCCCGACCTTCTTGAAAACCACAATATTCTTAATGACCTTGTTCACGAAATGGACAAAACAAGGCTTACAACCATCGCAGCAGTTTCTATGTGCGATATTGATAGTCCTTATATTCAGATTCCCGATGTTGTTTCATATAACCACTATTTCGGTTGGTACGGCGGAGATACAACAATGAATGGACCTTGGTTCGATAATTTCCACGCTAAATACCCCAATATTCCAATCGGTTGTAGTGAATATGGTTGTGAAGCTCTTGACTGGCACACCTCCGACCCCAAGCAGGGCGACTACACAGAGGAATATCAGACATATTATCACGAAGAGCTTATCAAACAGTTCTTCAGCAGAAAGTATATGTGGGCAACTCATGTATGGAATATGTTTGACTTTGGTGCAGACAGCCGTAACGAGGGTGGCGAAAACGGACAGAACCATAAGGGTCTCGTAACCTTTGACCGTAAGTATAAGAAAGACTCCTTCTATGCATATAAAGCATGGCTT
Source organism: Acutalibacteraceae bacterium (assembly GCA_045604605.1). Lineage (GTDB taxonomy): Bacteria > Bacillota > Clostridia > Oscillospirales > Acutalibacteraceae > DTU089. The sequence goes on from JAZUOL010000077.1 coordinate 9,656, forward strand.
TCCGATGAAAAATTCGTTCATATCTGCGGTAAGAGATATGTTGACAGAGTCGAAGATGTAACAAAGGTTACTGTATATTCAAATCTTCCTGAGGTTGAGCTTTTTGCAAACGGCAAGAGCCTGGGCAAGAAAACAAGTGATGTTCATTTCTTCTATTTCGATGTTCCCAACGTTGGCGAAACAGAGCTTAAAGCTGTTGCAGGCGAGTTTGCAGATACATCTGTAATCCGCAAGGTTGATGTTTTCAATGAATCTTACAGACTTCGTGAAACAGGCGCAGTCCTTAACTGGTTCGATATTACCGAAATTGATGGCTATTTCTCACTTAACGATAAAATGAGCGATGTTATGGCTTCTGAAGAGGGCAGACAGCTCTTTATGGGTCTTATGGCAAACGCTATGAAGAATCACGGAGATAAATCAATGATGGGCGACATGGGCGCAGAAATGCTTTCAGGACCTATGATGCAGATGATGGGTGGTTTCACTGTTATTCGTCTTGCAAACCTTATGGGTGCCGCAAACCTCCACTTTACAAAAGAAGAACTCCTCCAGCTTAACGCAGCACTAAACAGAATTAAGAAATAAAAAACAAACTCCTCTTGCTTTCGCAAGGGGAGATTGTTTTTTAGTGACAAGTTGAAAATGTCAAGTGGCAAGTTTCGGGGCGCGAAAATGCGCCGTAGAAGAATAAAGTTGTTGGTGGTTCTACCTCTCTTCGAAGAGAGGGGGACCATCTTGTATATGTAAATTAATAGAACATAGCACTAAGCGAGCCTATTGTTTAAATTTAGAATATATTAAAGCGGAATGGTGGAGAGTTCTCGACGCGAGAACTCGAGCGTCGTTGAAGCGTTAGCTTCAATTGACATATCTTTCTGTATTGTTTTATCTTGATGTTTTCGTTGCTTTTGCTCTTTTCATCTTCTTTTTAAAATCAAGCACAGCCTGAATAATGAAAATTATAGCAAAAACATACATTACAATGCCAAGAATAAAAAATCCAATAGAATTATTTTTTAATGCTTTCTGTGCATAGTCAAAATCAAGAAGAATTACATCTTCTGCAATTAACTCAACAACATAATCATTATTTGGATTTACTAATATTTTAAATTCAGTTCCAACAGGTGTCTTTTTTAGAGCTTCAAGTAATTCATCTGTAACGCAACAGCTACTTATATATTGTCTTTGCTCATCGTAAAAAAATAAAGATAGTTCAGTATATCCACCTTTTAGTTTTCTATAACCTTCAGCTTCCTTGAAATCACCGCTTATCTGTGTTGCTTTTTCTCGTGTGATTGGTTGATTTGGATACAGCGTAGATGAAAATACCGTACCCATAAAAATTGAAATCAAAGCCATAACCAAAGCAAACCATCTGTTCATAGGTTCTGGTTTTCTTCTGTATTTATTTGCCATTTTTTCACCTATGCAAATTTATAAACTCAATAAGCCTCAACCAATCAAGTCGGCTGAAATAGTGAAGACCGTCTCTCATATGATAACCGATATCACCTTGGAAGAATTTATCGTCAACCTGTGGTGGTCTGTCTTCATATTTGAAGCCTTTATTGAAAGCATCGCTTGAAGCTACGCAGCAGAGCATTTCTGAAAGCGGGTCTGCCCATTTATCAAGAGCGGCACTGCCTATAAGCACCTTTCTCGGTGCAATTGATGCTACAAGGTAATGCTGGTCGAAGGGCATAGCTTGCTCATTGTTGCAATATTTTTTATAATTCTCGCAGAACCAGAAGGGGAAGTTACGGCAGATATCTGCAACTCTTTCGCCACCTTCGGCAGTTCCTCTTGCAATTGCCGCACCACTGCAGCCTGAATCATTTGAATATGAGAATGTGAATCTTTCATCGGTAGCACCGGCTAAAAGTGCGGTTTTACCAAGTCTTGAATGACCGCATACTGTGGCGCAGGTAAGGTCAAGCTTTTCAGGAATTGTATAGGCATAGTCTAAAACTCTTTGTGCGCCCCAAGCCCACATAGCAATTTTACCGCAGTCGGTGGCATTTCTTTTGCCATCGGGATATAAAATACCTGCAAGCTTATTTGTGAAATTTCCATCGTCACTTGTGATATCGTCATAATATAAAGATAAAACCGCAAAGCCATTGTCAACCAATTCCTCTGTAGGCATATATCTGTCGGGGTTATCGGGTCTGAAATTCACGTGAATGAAAAACGGATGCTTTTTATTATCCGTTGGAAGAGTTGCCAAAAAGGGGAAAGAGAATTCCTTTCCGTTTATAATGCAGTTGGCAGTAACTCTGTTGCAAACCGCTTTACCTGCGCAGAATTTAGGAATTACAGCTTCCTCAACCTCAAAGGTAATATTCTCGGGTTTTGGCGGCATATAGCCGAATAAATCAGTATAAACCAAACTGAGCATTTCTTCTCTCGTTTTAAGTTCAGGAACATTTCTTTCCTTAAGAATTTCTTTGAGCATTTGTATCACTCCTTATGTTTGAATAATAACATTTTTCATGAACGTTTTCAACAATATTATATATTTATAAAATAAAAAACTCTGCAAGGCGAAAACCTTACAGAGTTTTTGATAACTAATTTAAGCAGTAATCTTTTTATATTTTTTCTTTGTTAAAAGCTGAATAACAATCATTACTGCCACAAGTCCGAGACCGATAGCATCTGTTACAATGCCGGGGTAAATGAGTAATAAACCACCAATAGCACTAAAGATTCTTTCATACCATTTCATATTGTGCAAGAAATAGCCTTGCAAGGAAGCAGCAACACCAAACATACCAACAAATGAGGTGATGCAGATTAAGATAACCTCGGGTGCTGTTGTATCAATAAAGAGCATTGCAGGATTAAGCGCAAACACATAGGGAACAATGAAAGCACCAATAGCAAGCTTTGTTGATGTAAGAGCTGTTTTCATGGGGTTTGCCTGAGCAATTGCAGCACCTGCATACGCAGCTAACGCAACGGGAGGAGTGAGGTCTGCAACAATACCGAAATAGAAAACAAAGAAATGAGCCGCTACCATTGGAACGCCCATCTGAACAAGAATGGGAGCGCAGGTTGCTGCCATAATGCAGTAGTTAGCGGTTGTGGGAACACCCATACCAAGAACAATACAGCAAAGCATTGTCAATACCAAAGCAATAATAACCTGGTCGCCAGCTAATGCAACAATGCCGTTGAAGAGCATAAATGCAAGACCGGTAACACCGATAATACCTGCAATAATACCTGCAACACCGCAAGCTGCCGCAACAGTAATCATACCCTGACCGCCTGCAGCGAGAGCTTCGAGAATTCTCTTGGGAGTAATGCGGTGGTCTTTGTTGAACATACTAACAACAATTGCCACAACAATTGCAATTGCAGCAGCATAAGCGATTGAACGAGTGCTTGTACCAACAAGATAAATAAGAAGTATTAAGGGTAAAAGCAAATATGTCTGTTTAAGTAAGGGCTTTAAGCGGGGAAGCTCTTCTTTTGTAAGACCGCGAAGACCTTCTTTTTTAGCCTCTAAATGAACTGTGATGAAAACGCCTGCAAAGTATAAAACAGCAGGTAAAATTGCCTTAACAACAATGTTTGAATAAGGCACACCAACAGTTTCTGCCATAAGGAAAGCAGCCGCACCCATAATAGGGGGCATAATCTGACCACCTGTGGAAGCAGATGCTTCAGCAGCAGCGGCAAATTCGGGCTTGTAACCGGTTTTCTTCATAAGTGGAATTGTAACCGCACCGGAACCAACTGTGTTAGCAACGGATGAACCGGAAACCATACCTTCAAGAGCAGATGCAACAACCGCAACCTTAGCAGGACCACCCGAAAAACGGCCAACGAGTGCATTTGCAATTCTGATGAAGAAATCTGCAATACCTGTTCTTTCAAGGAAAGCACCAAAAATAATAAACATAACAATGTATTTGGAACATACATTAATTGGAGTAGAAAGAATACCTTCTTTTGAATAGAATAATACTCGCACATATTCTGTTATACGTGCAACTATGCTTGGGTTTGTTGAACCCCAAATAAGAGCATATACTAACAAAACACCTGCAACGCATAATATTGGCAAACCAACACTACGGCGGCAAAGCTCAACAAGGCAGATAATGCCCACAATACCAACTGCAACCTCAATAGGTGTGATTTTAAAACGAGAAACGATTTCAGTTGCGTTAATGCAGAAATACATAAACGCACTTGTACCTGCTATCATAAGAACAATATCATACCAAGGCATATAGTTGGTTTTTTGCACTCCTTTTTTAGCAGGGAATACCAAATAACCTATAAAGATTATAAATGCCATAAAGGAAGTTAAGCGAACCTCATCAAGCCAGGTTGCAAATAAAGTAACATAAATACAAAAAATTGAGAAAACCGCAAGAATGCAAGTAACAATAGTTTTGGGAACACCTTCCCAGACACGGGTGTTAGACTCGCGGTCAAACTTTTTCATAACATCGTCAAGATTCATTGGCTCTTGTGCTTCAGGAGCTGTTTTTTTCTTTAAAAACGCCATATGAGCCTCCTTTTTCCGAGGAATAATAAAATAAATAATCTTGGCTGCAGTGTTACTGCAGCCAAGCAAAAATAAGCAGTGTAAAGGATTATTCTGTTTCTACAGTAACACCTTTTTCGCTGAAATACTTAGCAGCACCTGCATGGAAAGGAACAGTCATACCGCTTGTAGCATTTTCAATAGAAAGTTCTGCACCTTTTGCATGAGCACCGGTAATAGCATCTACGTTGTCAAAGATAGCCTTTGTGATGTTGTAAACATCCTCTTCGCTTGCAGATGCATTTACGATTAAAGTAGCTTTAACGGTAACTGTTGTTACGTCTTTTTCCTGACCATCGTAAGTGTTTGCGGGGATTTTATATGTTGTGTAATAGGGAGAGTCTTTCATAAGCTTGTCAGCAATGTCACCATCGATAGGAACGAGATAAGCTTCTGCAGTTGCGCAAAGCTCCTGAATAGCGGGAGTGGGAGCACCTGCAACAATGAAAGCTGCATCAATTTTGCCGTCTTTAAGAGCATCTGCTGAATCAGCAAATGACTGGTACTGAGGCTGAATATCTGTTTCTTCTAAGCCTGCTGCATTGAGAACATCAATAGCGTTGAAATAAACGCCTGAGCCTGCAGCGCCAATAGAAACCTTTTTACCTTTAAGGTCAGCAACAGCTTTGATTTCGGGATCCATTGTAATAAGCTGAACAGCTTCTGCATAGAGGCCGCCGATAACGCGGAATGTTGCGATTTTGCCTTCTTCTTCGAATGAACGGGAGCCTTCCCAAGCATAAGCCATAACGTCTGACTGAACAGTACCGAGCTGGTAGTTGCCTGTATCAATACCAAGAATGTTTGCTTTTGAACCATCTGTTGATACAACGTTAACTGTGATACCTGTGGAAGTTTTAATCTGATTGCCAAGGATTCCGCCGTAGCCGTAGTATGTACCTGCTGTACCGCCTGTACCCATTGTCATAGCAGTTGAGCCTTTGTTAGTGTCAGCTTCACCGTTGCCACCGCAAGCTGCCAATGAGAATACCATTGCCAATACCATTAAAATTGCGATAATACGTTTCATAAATTTTCCTCCTTTAATAAACATAGACAAACTTTATGCAACTATCTATGCCAATAATGTAATTATTATACATTATTCTTATCTATTTTGCAAGAGGGAATTGTAGAGGGTGGGAATGTGAAGAATAGAAAATATTTTTATCTTTTTATCTTGAAAAGAATTGGTATTGTGTTTATAATACTAATAATGTTTTAATAATATTTCCGTCCATGGCGCAGTTGGATAACGCAGCAGATTCCGATTCTGAAGAACGGGGGTTCGAATCCCTTTGGGCGGGCCAAACAAAGCATCAGCCCTTGTGGTTGGTGCTTTTGTTCAACTCTAACAATAAAAGCCTGCAGTATTCTACACCCTGAATGGTTTTTATGCATTGTTATTTAAAATTAATTATGGTAAGATATAACTAAATATATGGAAAAGGGGGAGTTTTTATGGGTAAAGGCAGCATCAATTCTGCAGTTGATAAAGTTAAATGGTTTGCAGGCGAAATCAAAGACCATTGGAATGTTCCTGCAGAGGGTAAATATGTTCCTTATAAGGAGTATAAAGATGTTGTTATTGGTGTTGGTGCAAACTACACAGGTTCAAAAACACTTGAATATATCGGATTCTGGTCAAGCTGTTTCCTTATTATGCACCACTATAAATTACCTTATCTTACATTCTCGGTTATCGGTCTTTTAAATATGCCCTTGGGCTATATTTCCGCGCTTATATGGTGGTATGTGTGTGATAACCTTGGTTTCTTACCAAAAAAGACCGAAAGAAAGGTTTATTTAGTTTATGGTCTTATGATGGCGTTTGGTATTTCAACGCTACTTTTTGACTATTCAATGCTATTTAACCAATCGGGTTCGTTTATTACTATGCTCAACAGCTTTGAGGGTATGAATGCCACGGCGTGCTTTAAGACGTTTGGTACTCATTTCCTATACACAGGTTGGGTTGGCGCCCGTAACATTTTCTGGCGTAAAAAGCTTATTCCTAAATACGGCAGGTATAAATATAGCCTTTACTGCGATGTTATACCAAAGGCTATAATGGTAATTCTCATCGGTTGGCTTCCTGTATATAACATTGCTGATGTTGCAACAAGAGTTTGGGTTGCAAACCTTTTATTTGCTACATATAACGTTTTCGGCTTTGGTAATGTTCTTGAGGAATGCTCAAAGAGAATCAGCCCCAATCTTCAGGAAAGAATTCTTGTTCGTAGCTATCCCGTTAAAATATCACATATTTTCAACTCAATTCTTGCAATTATTCTTCCCGCAATTGTTGGCACACTCCGTCACGAATGGGCAGATATTAATTTCTACAGATGGGTTATTCCTATAACATTCATTATTTCTGCCGCATTCACAATGGGTCTTGCAGGCAGAATTAAAGAAAGAATACCTCAACCACCCATTGAAAAGAAGGTTCAGATTAAGTTCTGGGATGGTATGCTGGGTGTTTTAAAGAATAAATATCTTCTTATCAACACCATCGTTGGTCTTATTGACTCTCTCGGTAATGGTATGCTGCCCTTTGCAACTATTCTTTATTTCTACACCTTCCGCCTGAGTGGTTTGCCATATTCATTATTGGTTGCCCTCATTTCCTTTGCGGGTACACCACCTGATTTGTTATCACCATATTTCCTTAAAAGATTTTCATATAAGCAGATTATGATTTTCTATCAGTTGAGCCGTGCAATCGGTAATGTTATTATTGCGGTTGCTATGTGGACTTTAGGTGATAACCTTGCTCTTTGCGGAACAATCTGCGTTGTTGTTCTCTTCTTTATGGAAATGACAAAAACAGTTCCCACAACCGCAGGTCACGATATGGGTGTTCGTATCAATGACTATCAGATGTATTTGTCAGGTGAACGTCTTGAAAGCTTTGCAGGTATCTTTGGTTGGTTTACAGGACCTATTACTTCATTCGTTGGTCTTATTATTCCCATTTTCTTACTTAAATACGGTTTCAACAGTAACTGGGAAATTCTTTTCTTTGACGGTTCAAGAAGAAACATTGTTGTTGTTCCCATAATTGTTGATGCAATCGGTTTCTTCCTTATGACAATTCCGTATCTCTTCTGGGATTATGACAACAAGAAACAGAATCTTGTTATGGAAGTTCTTAAACGTCGCGCAGAGGTTACAGATAAGAAAGCTCAGGAAGAGGGCGCCTCTGTTTCAGGCGGCTATAAAGGTTAAGGGGGTGTGTTGAATGAGTAAAAAAGAAAAGAAAAAAGTTAACGATTGGCAGACCGATGTTCAGCTTGATATTCCCGAGGACGAAATATGGACTTATCAGGTTCCCGGTCTTGCAGCACCTCATATCAACAAGCCCTATAAATACTATACCTTAAAGAAAATAGTATTTGTTCTTGTTATTATTGTGGCGGTTTCTCTTTCAATCTATTTCAGTGTTCTGGCTCTGCAGAACGACACCTTTGAATACACTGAAACAGCACAGGGTATTGAATTTTCAAAATTCAGTAACACAGGTTATCTTTATGAGCTTGATATTGACTATGTAAGTGATATTGAATATATTCCCGGTAACAATGACCCTGCAACAAACTTTAAGGTTGTTAAAGATAAAGATAAGCCCATAACATCTGTAAGGCAGTTTACTCTCAACTGTGATGATAAAATCAAAACCATCAGAATTGGTGCAAATGTAACAGAGGTTGATACAAAAGCATTCTATTCCTGCTGGGCGTTACAGAATATTGAGGTTGATGAAAACAATCCTAATTATTGCGATGTTGATGGTGTTCTTTATAATAAAGATAAAACCGCAGTTCTTTGCTACCCTTGTGACCACGATGAATATCTCCGTCAGAAATACGGCTATGAAAAAGAGCTTTATAAAGATGAGGTTACTCCCGAATATGAAAGAGATATTCAGACATATGTTGTTCCTTCAACAGTTAAAAAAATTGACGAAATGTGCTTCAACTATGCAAATCTTCGCGTGATTTATTTACCCGAAGGCTTAAAGCGAATTGAAACACTCGCAGTTTTCAAGCTTCACGAAAGAGTTGACCAATGGGGAACAACTCCGTCACTTACAAATATTTATACATATAAATCAGATAAAGTGGCAAGCACTCATTTCACAAGCGAAAAGAAATTGGGCGAGGTTTATAATTCATTACCCGAGGGTCTTGAGTTTATCGGTTCAGATGCCTTCAGCTATAATCAGGCTCTTTCTTATGTGTATATTCCCGATAGCGTTACCTATATCGGTCACCACGCATTCTGGGATACTGTGTATAAAGAGGATGGCGAGCTTAAAGGTGTAACAGAAATGTATGTTGCAGTTTCCGAAGAGGAGTTCAACAACCTTGAGGTAGGCGACGACTGGAAGCCTAAATACGATTATTTACTCTTTAAAAAGGCAGTTGAAACTGTTTATAATGCTGAAAGGAAATAATTAAATAAAACAACAAAACTGACTTCGTTATGGAGTCAGTTTTTTGTTGCACAAAATGAAAGTTGTTTTTTTGTTGATTAGTGCTATTTAAATATTTTGTTAAATTATGGTAATATAAAGTGTAAAATTATCTTAATGTACTTTTAAGGAGATTTTGTGATGAAAAGATTTTTAAAAAGCAGCTTATCACTTTTTCTCGCTATTACAATCATTTTCAGTTCTGCGTATGTAGGGCTTAATGAAATTGATTTCAGCGGGTTGTTTGAGTTTAAAGCAGAAGCTGCGAGTGAAAGTGATTTGACTTTTGAGTTGGATTATGATGGGAAATCATATGTTGTTTCTTCTTGCAAAAAATCAGCAAAAGGAAGTCTTACTATTCCAGCTAAATATAATGGAAAACCTGTAACAGCTATACGACATGCTTTTAAAGACTGCACAGGTCTTACATCTGTTAAGATTTCTAAAGGAATTAAAAACATATATTCCGAGGCTTTTTCTGGATGTACGAATCTTAAATCAGTAACGATACCTAATACCGTTACCTCAATAGGTACTATGGCTTTTTGTGGTTGTACAGGCCTTGCATCAATTAAGATTCCGGGTAGTGTAGCAGAAATAGGTTATTGGGCTTTTACTAGTTGTACAAACCTTACCAGTGTATCTATTGAACATGGGGTAAAAGAGATACTTGGCGCTGCTTTTACTAATTGTACAAAACTAAAATCAATAAACATCCCAAGTAGTGTAACATTTATAGAATATGGTGCTATATTTGCCGGATGTTCAAGTCTTACAGCAATTAATGTTGCTAACGGGAATGCAAATTATGCATCTGTTAACGGTGTTTTATTTAATAAGAAAAAAACTATTCTTAAAATATATCCCGCGGGAAAGACATCAACATCATATACAATTCCTATCGATGTAAAAGAAATAGCTGGCGAAGCGTTTATGACCTGCAAAAATCTCGAATCGGTTACAATTCCTTATACTGTAACAACTGTAGATAATCATGCTTTTTATGGATGTACAAAGCTAAAATCAATCAAGTTCCCTAACAGTGTAACAAGCTTAGGTGAGGGTGTTGTTACTGATTGCACCAATTTAAGATCAATTACTATACCCCAAAAAATAACGAGTATTGATTTGTCTTCAAGTGGGTGTAAAAATCTTACAACAATAAATGTAGATAAAAACAACTCTAAATACTCATCTCTTGATGGAGTTTTGTTTAACAAGGATAAAACGACACTTGTTAAATATCCTTTAGGTAAAAGTTCAACTTTGTATAAAATACCCGGTAGCGTAAATACAATACGCTCTAATGCATTTTTGAATTGCAAAAAAGTTAAGGCGGTTGAAATTCCTAATAGTGTTAAGGTTATAAATACAAAAGCATTTTATAATTGCTCTGCACTTGAAACGGTTACGATTTCTGATAGTGTAACTAAAATAAATGATTCTGCATTCAAAAATTGTACAGGGCTTCGAACTGTTAATTATTGCGGAACAAAAAGTCAGTGGCAAAAAATATCAATAGGTGCTAATAACGACAAGCTTCTTTCTGCTAAAATAAATTACAATAGTATTGGAAAATCCGATACCGATTATGATACTTTTATTGTTTCACAAAGTTATGATGGAAAAGAACAACAAGTATATAGTTATAAATATGATGATACTTATTTCAGTAAATTAGCAACAGAATATAATCATAAATTAGCCACTATGTCGCTCTGCCTTGCGTTGAGTTCTTTCCATTTGGAGCGTCAGAGTGTAATGATTCCATATGAAAATCTTTCAGATTTGTTGTATAAATGTGGTTTTAGGTATGGTAAGCCATACAATTATAAGATTGAAACCACACCTGATGATGTCGGTTGCTATATCGCCAAAAAGGAAATAGGAGGTGACACTGTTCTTGCAGTTGTTATCCGTAGTAGCGGATATGGTAAAGAATGGGCAAGTAATTTTACTATTGGATATGAAAACGACCATAAAGGTTTTGATGAAGCTGCAGAAATTGTCTTAAAAAGAATTGAAAGTTATATAAATGATTACGGATTAAACGGAAAAATTTCCGGAAACTTAAAAATATGGATTACAGGATATAGCCGTGGCGCTGCTACAGCAACACAAACTGCTGCAAAAATCTATCAAAAGGGTATTTGTGGCACCAAGATACCTATAGAAAAAGTGTATGCTTATGGTTTTGCAACTCCGGCAGGTGCTATTAAAGACAGTGATCCAACAAATTTGGATAAGTATGGAAATATTTTTAATATTATAAATTTCCATGATTTAGTGCCACGGGTTGCACCTGAAAAATGGCATTTTGGTAGATATGGCAGAACATGTTATTTACCATTTAGTGAAAATTCTTCAGAAGCTCGAGAAAAAGAAGAAATAGTTATTGATTGGTTCGACAAAAAAAATCTTGAATATAAAATTAGTGATTTTGATCCATTGTATTTAGAGGGATGGGTCTCAAAGGATACAATTGGTGTTTTTTCAGAAAAATTAGTAAATCTTCTTGCTACAACTATTGGTTCTAGGGCATTATACGCACATAATCTTCAAAGCTCAGTACGCGCTATATGGACTAAGAAACCAGATATTTCACTCGATTTGGCCTTGGTTGAGTTGTTAAAGGTTTTAAATATAGCTGGTATGAATAAAGATTATGTAGCAACGGCTATTGCTGCGAATTTAAAATTAGTTGAAGCGCATTCCGCTTTTGGTGCATATTATTTTGGTTGGATGCAATCACTTCCATCAAATGCCACTCTTGATGAGTATAATGATGGATCTATGAGATGTTGGTTGTTCAACTGTCCTGTGGATGTATATATTTATGACACGGCGAACAACCTTGTTGCCGCAATTGAAAACGATGTTCCTGTTGAAATTGATGGCAGCACAATTAGTTATGGCGTGGATGAAAATGGTCAGAAATATGTTTATTTGCCGGTAGATAGTGATTACAACTTAACTGTAAAAGCTCGTGAGGAGTGCGAAACTACCTGTACCGTTAATGAGTTTGCAGGTGGCTCTTTGACAGAGAGTCGTGTTGTGACATTTGCTGAAATTCCAATGGAAAAGAATGAGGAGCTTTTGGTTTCTTCAGAAGCATACAGTAGCGAGGATCTTGCTGAGGGTGCGGCGGATGGAAGTTCTGCAGAATATACAATCCAACGTGAAAACGAAGAGATAATTGAAGCAGATATTGATGTTGTTGCTGAAGAAATTGAAAATTACACCTATAATGTAACTGTTGAATATGATGAGGAAAAAGGTAATGTTTATGGTGGAGGTAGCTTTACTGTGGGGCAGTTCTGTCAGGTAACTGCAGAAAATAAACCAGGCTACAAGTTCAGGAGATGGACTGTAAACGGAGAGGTTGTTTCGACTGATTCTATATACAGATTTGCTGTAAAAGAAAATATAACAATTGTTGCGGAATACGTAACTTGTAAGCATCCAAAATATATTGTAAATGTTATATCTCCAACTTGTACAGAAGAAGGTTATACAAAACACACTTGTAAAGTTTGCACATATAGTTATAACGATACGATAGTTGAAGCAAAAGGTCATACATCAGGTGACTGGATTACGGATAAAAAGCCTACAGTTTACAAAGCGGGAGAGAAAATAAAAAAATGCACTGTGTGTGAGAAAGTTTTAAAAACTAAAACAGTTTCACAACTCAAATGCTCCAAACCTACATTGAAAAAAATGGCTAATACTTCAAACGGTATAAAAATCACATGGAGCAAGGTGAGAGGTGGCGATTCTTACCGAGTTTATCGTAAAACAAAAGGTGGGGAATGGAAATATCTTGACTCTACAAAAAATTTATGTTTTACAGATAAAACTGCAAAATCAGGCACCACATATTACTACACAGTTAAAGCTAAAAATGAATCAGGCTTGAGTAGCTATAACACAAAAGGATTAAGTATAAAATATGTAGCTGTACCCAAGCTTTCTAAAATCCAAAATGCTACAGGTGGGTTAAAAATAACTTGGAGCAAGGTAAGCGGTGCGGATGGATACTATGTATATCGTAAGCTTTATGGTGCTAAATCATGGACTCGAATTACAACAGTTAAAGGTGGTTCAACTGTGACATATAAAGATACAAAGGTATCAAGTGGCAAGGTATATGTTTATACAGTAAAAGCCTATGACGGAAGTGCAAAATCTGCTCTTAATGCTGATGGTATCAAACTCCGTTATCTTGCAGTACCTACCTTGAAATTAGTAAGTTCTACCACAAAAGGTGTAAAATTAACTTGGAGCAAAGTAACAGGTGCAGAAGGTTACTATGTTTACCGCAAAAAAGGTACAGGTGATTGGAAGAAAATTGCTACTATTAATGGCAATGCAAAGGTAACTTACCTTGATATGTCCACCAAAACAGGTAAAACATACAAATACACAGTTAAAGCTTTCAAGGGTGCAACTTGCAGTTATTACGATACAAAAGGCTCAAGTATAAAATATGTAGCTGCACCCAAGCTTTCTAAAATCCAAAATGCTACAGGTGGATTAAAAATAACTTGGAGCAAGGTAAGCGGTGTGGATGGATACTATGTATATCGTAAGCTTTACGGAAGCGACTCATGGACACGAATTGCAACAGTTAAAGGTGGCTCAACTGTAACTTACAAGGATACAAA
>JAZUOL010000078.1:0-6316 GCA_045604605.1 Acutalibacteraceae bacterium
AAAAAGGTTGGTCTTGAAAATCAGATTCATAAGAAACCAACTCAGATGTCCGGTGGTCAGATGCAAAGAGTTGCCATCGCCCGCGCTCTTATAAATGACCCTGATATTCTTCTTGCAGATGAACCCACAGGTGCTCTTGATACAGAAACAAGCGTTCAGATTATGGAGCTTCTTAAGGAGATTTCCAAGGATAAGCTTATAATTATGGTTACCCATAACCCTGAACTTGCGGAAACCTATTCAAATCGTATCATCCGTTGCCTTGATGGTGAGGTTATCAGCGATTCAAACCCCTTTGAACCCGGAGAGGCTGACCTTGAACACGAAAAGGTAAGGCTTGAAACTACAAAAGAAAAGGGCAAAAAATCAATGTCCTTTGCTTCTGCATTTTCTTTAAGTATAAATAATCTGCGCACTAAGAGCGCAAGAACCTTCCTGACAGCCTTTGCAGGCAGTATCGGAATTATCGGTATCGCTCTTGTTTTGGCGCTTTCAAACGGTATTCAGGTTTATATTGACAGAATTCAGGAGGATATGCTCCTTTCCTACCCCATGACAGTTGAAAAGCAGACCTTTGACCTGGAAAGTGTTATGACTTCATTTACGGGTATGACAACAGAAATGGTTGAGGGCTTGGAAAATCAGGAAGAGGGTAAGGTTTATGTTAACGAATCCCTTATGCAGATGGTAAATGCATTTATTTCCGAATCCACTTCAAATAACCTTGATAATTTCAAAAAATATATTGAAGATAATCAGGCGGAATTTGATGAGGTCTGCAACGATGTTCAGTATAAATACAGTACGGATCTGAATATCTATCGTGCAGATACCGAAAACGGTTTGATTAAGGTTAACCCCAGCACTATGATGGAAAATATGCCCATGATGGAGGGTATGGGGGATATGGCGTCTCAAATGACCAGTATGATGCCTGTTAATGCCTGGATTGAGCTTATCGGTGACGATGAATTAATGGATGCTCAGTATGACGTTATCGCTGGTAAAATGCCAGAGAAATTCAATGAGGTTGTGCTTATTGTTGACGGTAACAATATGATAAATGAGCTTGTTGTTTATGCTCTTGGTCTTAAAGATCAGGAAGAATTCGCAAAGAATATTATGCAGGCTCTTGCAAGCGGTGAATCCTTAGAAAACGAAGATATCACAGAATATTCCTATGATGAAATTCTTGATATGAAATTTAAACTCGTATTAAGTGCGGATTATTTCGTTAAGGACAAGAAAACAGGCCTATGGAGCGACAATAGCGCAAACGATTATTTTGTTAAAAAATTAGTTGATGAAGGTACCGAGCTTGAAATTGTGGGTATATTAAAGCCCGATGAAAATAATACATTGTCTTTAGGCACCGGCGGTATAGGTTATATGCGCGACCTTATGGATTACGCTATTGAAGAAACTGCCACAAGAGAGGTTGTTAAAGAACAGCTTGCAGATAAGAAAAAGGATGTTCTTACAGGTCTTGAATTCTCACATCTTACTGTTAACGATTTCGATCTTAAGGATGTTGATTTAGGTCTTATTGATTTCAATTATCTTGACTACACACCCTTTATGTCAATGGCTGAGGGTATGGATATGTCTGAGGTCAATTTAATGGATATGGGAGCTATGTTTGGATTTGATGATATGACAGAGCTTCAGAAAAAACTTATGGAAGGCTTCCTTACCGAAGACCAGGTGCTTGCCATTAAACAGGCATATGTTGACACAATGGCGGCAAAAAGCTCCCTCGCGGGAACGCTTGATAAGCTTGGCTATTCAACCTTTGAAACACCATCAATTATCTGCTTCTATCCCAAAAGCTTCGAAGCTAAAGAGAAGCTTAACGAGCTCATTAATTACTATAACGAGCAGGTAACTGCAGATGGTCATGAGGAAGCACAGATTAAGGTTTCCGACTATATCGGAATGCTTATGAGCAGCCTTACAACAATTATTGATGTTGTTACCTATGTGCTTGTTTGCTTCGTTGCAATTTCACTTGTGGTTTCCTCTGTTATGATTGGTATTATTACCTATATTTCCGTTCTTGAGAGAACAAAGGAAATCGGTATATTGCGCAGTATCGGTGCATCAAAGAAGGATATTGCGAGAGTTTTCAATGCAGAAACAGCAGTTATCGGCTTGAGCGCCGGTATAATAGGTATTCTTACAACCTTGCTTCTGGAAATACCAATTAACTTGTTGCTTAAATATGTTGCTTATATTCCTGCGGCGGCAGCTCTTCCGCCCGTTGCGGCTGTAGTACTTGTTATTATCAGCGTAACTCTTACTCTTATTGCAGGTCTTATTCCGTCACGTATCGCGGCAAAGAAAGACCCGGTAGAAGCTTTGAGAACTGAATAATTTTATATCAATGAAAAACAGCATCAGGTCGATGCTGTTTTTTATTGCACAAAACGGTATATTTTTTATTGTTGATTATCACTATTCATTATTGATTGAATGTTTTGTGGAATTGTAGTAGTATATTTTTATGATTTTATATAAATATTGTATCAGGAGAATTTGTTATGAAACGGACTTTTAGTTTTATCTTAACATTAGTTATGGTTATAGGTGTGTTAACAAGTGTACCTGTGACTGTAAGCGCAGCAAGTACAAGTGATTTGACTTTTGAGCTGAATGAGGATGGCACAGGTTATGAGGTTGTTGGTTGCAACAAGAAAGTAATAGGGGAGCTTATTATTCCTGATACGTATAAATTCCTTCCGGTAACAAGTATAGGCAAAAAAGCTTTCTTGGGATGTGCTGACCTTACTTCAATTTCAATTCCGGATAGTGTTATAAGCATTGGAGCTAATGCTTTTCGGGACTGCATAAGCGTAAAATCAATTACAATACCTGATAGTGTGAAAAATATAGGCTATCTTGCTTTTTATAATACGGGCTATTATAACAATAGAAAGAATTGGGATAAATATGCTTTGTATATAGGTAATCATCTTATAAGGGGAAAAAGATCTTTGAAGGGTGAATACAAAGTTAAAGAAGGAACAATAACAATTGCTGATAGAGCGTTTATGTATTGTGATGAGCTTACATCTGTTAAATACCCTTCAAGTGTGAAAAATATCGGTAAAGATATTTTTTACGGTTGCGATAAAATAAAAGAATAGAATAAATAAGAATACTAAAAAATGCTCTTGCTTCGGCAGGAGCATTTTTAGTGAAGAGTGAAGAGTGAAAAGTGAATAGTGAATAGTTTTGGGGAAGCTCCGCTTCCGAACATTGTAAATTCGAAATTCGAAATTCGAAATGAAGGGGAAGCTCCGCTTCCGAACATTGTAAGTGCTAAGTGCTAAATGCTAAGTGCTAAATGCTATTTGCTATTTGCTATTTGCTAACCGCTGGCATCTGGTATCTTGAAATTTTGTGATTTTCAATGAATTTTTGTAAAAAAGTTTGGTGAAACTGTTGACAAAAGGTTTCTAAAATGGTAAATTACTATTTGGTGCGTATGGGATAGGTATGCCCTGTTCTGTATATAACCCATATTAATATCGGAGGTGAAAATACTTGCCAACATTTAATCAGCTCGTTCGCAGCGGTAGATCAACTCTTGAAAAGAAATCTAAGTCTCCTGCTTTGGGTAAGGGCCTTAACTCTAAGAAGAATGTTTTAACAAATAACAATTCTCCTCAGAAGCGCGGTGTTTGCACAGTTGTTAAGACTGATACACCTAAAAAGCCTAACTCAGCTCTTAGAAAACTCGCCAGAGTTCGTCTCACAAACGGAATTGAAGTTTCTGCTTACATTCCCGGTGTGGGTCACAATCTTCAGGAGCACAGCGTGGTTCTTATCCGTGGTGGTCGTGTAAAAGACCTTCCCGGTGTGCGTTACCACATCATCAGGGGCACACTTGATGCCCAGGGCGTTGCTAACAGAATGCAGAGCCGTTCCAAATACGGTGCAAAACGTCCCAAAGCCGGTAAAAAATAATTTTTACCAAAATTGATTATTCAAGGACAAATCTTCTTGCAGGCTGAATTTATTCAACCAATGGTGAGTATTTTTATGACTATACAGAGTTGTAAAAGCCCATTGGCGCCACGGGAAGCATAGTCACTCGAGTACCTAAGATATCATTTATATGAAGGAGGGAAGCGAAGTGCCAAGAAGAGGCAAGATTGCAAAACGTGATGTTTTGCCCGATCCGCTTTACAACTCAAAGCTTGTTACAAGGCTTATTAACAATGTAATGTTAGATGGTAAGAAAGGTGTCGCACAGAAAATTGTTTACGACGCATTCGATATCATCAGAGAACAGACAGGCAAAGAACCCCTTGAAGTTTTCGAAGCTGCAATGGAAAATGTTATGCCCGTTCTCGAGGTAAAAGCTCGTCGTATCGGCGGTGCTACTTACCAGGTTCCGATCGATGTTCGTCCCGAAAGACGTGAAACACTCGGTCTTCGTTGGATCACAGTTTATTCTCGTTTGCGTTCAGAAAGAACTGCAAAGGAAAGACTTGCTAACGAAATTTTAGACGCTACAAATTCTGTTGGTGCTGCATTCAAGAAAAAAGAAGACATGCACAAAAACGCAGAAGCAAACAAAGCATTTGCACATTTCAGATGGTAATTTTAACCGTTTGAATATTCTTACTATAATTCGGAGGATATTATGCCAAGACAGGTATCTTTAGAGCAGACCAGAAATATCGGTATTATGGCTCACATTGACGCTGGTAAAACCACAACAACTGAGCGTATCCTTTTCTATACCGGTGTTAACCACAAATTAGGTGAAACACATGATGGTGCTGCTACAATGGACTGGATGGCACAGGAACAGGAGAGAGGTATTACAATTACTTCTGCTGCAACAACTTGTTTCTGGAACGGCAACAGAATCAACATCATCGACACTCCCGGTCACGTTGACTTCACAGTTGAAGTTGAGCGTTCACTTCGTGTTCTTGACGGTTCTGTTACAGTTCTTTGTGCTAAAGGTGGCGTTGAGCCCCAGTCAGAAACTGTTTGGAGACAGGCTGATAAATACAAGGTTCCGCGTATGATTTATGTTAACAAGATGGATATCTTGGGCGCTGACTTCTACAATGTTCTTAACATGGTAAAAGACAGACTTAAATGTAACGCTGTTCCGATTCAGCTTCCCATCGGTGTTGAATCTTCTTTCAGAGGAATTGTTGACCTCGTTGAAATGAACGCGGTTATGTACTATGATGACCTTGGTAAAGACATCAGAGTAGAAGAAATTCCCGAAGATATGAAGGAACTTGCAGAAAAATATCGTGCCGAACTCATCGAGCATGTTGCTGAGCAGGACGATGAGCTTATGATGAAGTATTTCGAAGGTGAAGAACTCACAATTGACGAAATCAAAACTTGCATCAGAAAAGCTACTATTGCTAACGACATGGTTCCGATTGTTTGCGGTACATCTTACAAAAACAAAGGTGTTCAGAAGCTTCTTGACGCGGTTGTAGATTATATGCCTGCTCCCACAGATATCGAAGCTATC
Organism: Acutalibacteraceae bacterium; assembly: GCA_045604605.1. Lineage (GTDB taxonomy): Bacteria > Bacillota > Clostridia > Oscillospirales > Acutalibacteraceae > DTU089. Next base: position 5,513 of record JAZUOL010000078.1, read on the forward strand.
AAAGGTATCAACCCTGATACTGAAGAAGAAGAAGTTCGCGAATCAACCGATAACGGTCCTTTTGCAGCTCTTGCATTCAAAATCGCAACAGACCCCTTTGTTGGTAAACTTTGCTATTTCAGAGTTTATTCAGGTAAAATCGAAACAGGTTCTTCCGTTTATAACTCAGTAAAAGACGATAACGAAAGAATCGGTAGAATTCTTCAGATGCACGCTAACGACCGTAAGGATATTGACTGCTGCTATGCAGGTGATATCGCTGCTGCTGTTGGTATCAAGAGAACTACAACAGGTGACACTCTTTGCGATAAAAATCACCCCGTTATTCTTGAGTCTATGGAATTCCCCGAGCCTGTTATCCGCGTAGCTATTGAACCCAAGACCAAAGCAGGTCAGGAAAAAATGGGTATTGCTCTTGCAAAACTTGCAGAAGAAGATCCCACATTCAAATGCTACACAGACGAAGAAACAGGTCAGACAATCATTGCAGGTATGGGTGAGCTTCACCTTGAAATTATTGTTGACAGACTTCTTCGTGAATTCAGAGTTGAAGCTAATGTAGGTAAACCTCAGGTTGCTTACAGAGAAACTATCACTCAGGAAGCTGCAGCAGACACTAAGTTTGCTCGTCAGTCCGGTGGTCACGGTCAGTACGGTCACGTTAAGATCAGAATTGAACCCAACCCCGAAAAAGGCTTCGAATTCGTTAACGAAGTTGTCGGCGGTGCTGTTCCCAAGGAATACATCCCCGCAGTTGAAGCCGGTGTTAAGGGCGCACTTTCAAACGGTGTTCTCGCAGGCTAT
>JAZUOL010000079.1:0-21697 GCA_045604605.1 Acutalibacteraceae bacterium
AAACGCTAAGGGTCAGGGTCCTGCTTGGGCTAACTCACTCTTCGAAGATAACGCAGAACACGGCTTCGGTATGCTCCTCGGTCAGTCTGCTCTTCGTAACAGCCTTATTGCTAAGGTTGAACAGATTGCAGAATCTGACAAGGCTTCCGATGCAGTAAAAGCTGCTGCAAAAGAATATCTTGCAACTGTTAACGATGGTGAAAAGAACGGCGCTGCTACAGATGCTCTTGTTGCTGCTATCGGCGATGGCGCTTGCTGCGATCTTTGCAAATCAATCGTTGATAATAAAGAATTCCTTTCCAAGAAATCCGTATGGATCTTTGGTGGTGACGGTTGGGCATACGATATCGGCTTCGGCGGTGTTGACCATGTTCTTGCTTCCGGTGAAGATGTAAACATCATGGTATTCGATACAGAGGTTTACTCCAACACAGGTGGTCAGGCTTCCAAGGCTTCCAACATCGGTCAGGTTGCACAGTTCGCAGCTGCTGGTAAGGCTATTGCTAAGAAGAGCCTTGCTGAAATCGCAATGAGCTATGGTTATGTTTACGTTGCACAGATTGCAATGGGCGCAGACCAGAACCAGACTCTTAAAGCAATCAAAGAAGCAGAAGCATACAATGGTCCTTCTCTTATCATTGCTTACTCACCTTGCGAAATGCATTCAATCAAGGGTGGTATGATTAATTGCCAGAACGAAATGAAGAAAGCTGTTGAATGCGGTTACTGGAATATGTTCCGTTATAACCCCGCTCTCAAAGCAGAAGGCAAGAATCCCTTTACAATTGATTCTAAACCTGCTACAGGCGATTACAAAGCATTCCTTCTTAACGAAGCTCGTTATTCAGCTCTTACTCGTTCATTCCCCGAAAGAGCAGAAGCACTCTTCGCACAGTCCGAGCAGACAGCTCTTGAAAGATATGAGCATCTCCTCAGACTTCAGGATCTTTACGCTCCCAAGGCTGAATAATTTCTGACACAAATAGATATCCCCGGTATTCTCACGAATACCGGGGATGTTTTGTATTTTATAAATTAATATGCAACTTTATATTTATCAATTGTTTGTACGCCGACTTTTGCATCCTGAATGTTAGAAATACCCATTTTTACATCCATAGTCATGATCATAGGAGCATCTGTTGTAAGGTAAACAAGTCTGCCTGTGCTTTTTTCTATTTTTGCTTCAACAACAACATTTTCATAAGCACAATTCACATCTGATACTTTTGCTGAAGTGCTTGAAACACTCTCTGTTATTGTTTTTTCATCAATAATATTAACAGCTGCTCCAACACCTTTTCCCGCAACAGGATTTGTTTCATCACGCATTTTAATTATCACCTTGTAGTATGAACCGGAATCAGTAATAGTAGCACTTTTCACATCCGATGATGAAAGCTTACAGGAAACATCTGATGGCGGAAGATCGCTCTTGTTGATTGCTTCATTCCTTTCTTCATAGCCCATAAAGGAAGAAATAAGGCTCTGTGCAACTGATGACACTGTACCTGCTTCCACTATACCCTTATAATTAATGGTTTCAGTAGAAATATAAGTTACCTTTTTTGCATTTGCTTTAGCATTGTTAATTCCATCTCTGTAAAGTTCAACAATTTCAGATTTTGTAAAATCATCCGCAGGTTTAGCAGGAAGAACATTTTTCTTTGTAGCAGAGAAAATGCTGCTGTATTTATCATTATAAGCCTTTATTTTGTATGTATATACTTTGTTAAGATTTGCGGTTTTATCTTTATATGTAACAGTAGCTCCGCCTTTCACGGTTGCAATTCTTTCAAAATCACCACTACCTGTTTTACGATAAATTCTGTAACCGCTTGCTCCGGAAATACGAGTCCATTTAAGATAAATACATGTGGTCTTGGTATCTGCAGTTTTTATTTCAGGCTTTGCAAGATATTTAATTGAAAGGGAGCTTGAGCTTGCAGAATTACCTGCTTCGTTAGAAACCTTTACGATATAATAATATGTTTTACCGCTGACAGCAGTTTTATCGGTGTAGTAAGTATTGGTTGTTTTACCAATATAAGAATACTCTCCGCCCTTCAGCTTACGATAAACCTTATAACTATCTGCGCCTTTTACTTTACTCCAGGTGATTTTCACACCATAGCTTGTGTTTGCAATTGTTTTAAGAGTTGTTTTTGAACATTTAAGCTGTTTAATTGTGGCTTTTTCCACTACTTCACCGCATTTGGTGCATTCCTTGTGTTTAGAACCTGCAGAATATACTGTAGCCTCTTTATCAATAATCCATGCACCACTTTTATGTGATGTGCAGGAGCCTGCAGCAAATGCATTAACCATAACACTTGTTATCATTACCACAGACAGCAACAAACTTAATGCCTTCTTCATATAAATTCCTCCTTCGAAATTTCATTACTTATATTATATATGTCTGATTGAGAAAAAGCAATGTTTTTATTTCTGTGAAAAAATATGGACAAATCCCCATAAAAAGCGTAGAATTATTACATAAAATAAAAATTTTTTAAATTTTGTGCAATAAAACTGCTTATTTGTGCATTAACTATATGAAAGAGGTGGGAAAATGTTTCTCCTTCATCTGACAATTCAAAGTGAAATTGAACAAACAGATGCCACAACTCTTGACACTTTAATTTCCCAAGTAGCGCAGAAGAGTGATATCGCTTTTGCAAAGCTTTACAAATTAACAAGTGACTCAGTTTACGGTTTCGCTCTTTCGGTTCTGAAAAACACCCACGATGCAGAAGATATTTTGCAAGACTGTTTCATAAGCATCTTTAATGCCGCTTCAAGTTATCGTTCTGACGGTAAACCAATGGCTTGGATTCTTACCATAACAAAAAATCTTTGTTACCAAAGACTTCGCAAAAATGCAAAAATATCTGATATTCCCGAAGAAGATTGGGAACGTTACCTTGACTCAAAAGAGAACATCTCCGTTGAGGACAGATTAATCATTTCCGCTTGTATGAATATTCTTTCCGATGATGAAAGACAAATTGTTGTTCTTCATGCGGTGGCAGGCTTTAAACACAAAGAAATTGCACAAATTCTTAATTTGCATCTATCTACAGTTCTCTCAAAATATAACAGGGCTTTAAAGAAATTAAAAACCGAAATCGAAAAGGAGGACGGAAAAAATGAATAACGATATAAATAAAAAAATCAAAAAAGCTTTTTCCGATGTTACTCCAGACATTTTTGACTCTATTCGCTCAAAATGTAACGAAAAGAAAGGAAGTGCCGTTATTATGACAACAAACAAAAACAATAATTTCAAGAAATTTTTATCGATTGCCGCAGTTATCGCTTTAGTGCTGGGAAGTCTGGGCGTATTCGGTGTGTATCAATCCAATAATACCGTTAAATCTGTTATCTCTCTTGATGTTAATCCCAGTATTGAAATAAAACTCAATAAAAACGAAAAAGTGCTTGATGTAGTAGCTCTTAATGAGGATGCTGAAAAAATTATCGGCACAATGGAGTTTAAAAATAACGATTTAACCGTAACTATAAATGCTCTTGTAGGTTCTATGCTTCGAAACGGATACCTTACAGACGTACAGAACACCATTCTTGTTACTGTTGATGGTGATGACCACAATAAAAATGCAGATTTGCAGAAAAAAGTTGATACTGTAATCAACGAGGTTTTTGTTGGCAGCAATCTTGAAGGCGCTGTTCTTTCACAGGAAAATGAAAAAAATGACGAAATAACTGTTCTTGCAGAAAAGCACAATATATCAGAAGGCAAAGCACAGCTGGCATACAAGCTTTCAGAAGAACTTACAAACCACAATGCTGATGAGCTTGCTGAACTTTCAATAAACGAACTTAATATTCTTGCGGAAAAAACCGAAAACGTACATTCTCACGGAACTGCAAGTAAAAAAGCTTATATCGGCGAAGAAAAAGCACTTGCAGCAGCTTTCAAAAAAGCAAATGTGAAAGCAGAAGATGCGAAAAATATTGAAATCGATCTTGATAGCGATGACGGTACAATGGTTTATGAAATTGAATTCTCTGTTCCGCCATATGAATATGATATAGAGGTTAATGCTGTAAACAGTGAGATTCTCATTTTCGAGAAAGAAGCTGAAAATAAGCCCGACGTTGTTCCTGAAAAACCTGAAGCAACCGAAAAACCCGAAAAAGTTGAAAAACCCGATACTAACATTGATAAACCTATTCAAAACACTGTTCCCGTAGGAACAACCGCAAGTGCTGTAACTTATCTCCCCTCTGCTAAAATAAAAGCAATCGCTCTTAAAAAAGCAGGTGTTAATGAAAATGACATTACAACTTACGGTGCAGAATTTGATATAGATGACGGAGTTGCAACTTATGATGTAAGCTTTGAAACTGCAAGTTACGAATACGATGTTGAAATTAATGCTGTAACAGGTGCTGTACTTGACTATGATAAAGAAGCTATATATAAGAAGCCTGTTATTTCTAAGCCTGCTCAGACAACTCCCGCAAACACAACCGCAGTCGCTGTTCAGTACATCCCCGAAACAAAAGCAAAAACAATAGCTTTAAACAAAGCCGGGGTAAAAGAAGCTGAGCTTGTTAAATACACTTGCGAATTTGACAAGGATGACGGTGTTGCATCTTATGATGTAAGCTTTGAAACTGCAAACTACGAATACGATGTTGAAATTAATGCTGTAACAGGTGCTATACTTGACTATGATAAAGAAGCTATATATAAGAAACCTGTTATCTCTAAACCAGTAGCAACAACAAAACCCGCTACCACAAAGCCTGCAGCTTCCGAAACTATTATCGGTAAAGACAAAGCAAAAGCTATCGCTCTTGACCATGCAGGAATTTCTGCTAATGAAATAACCGGTTATAGCTGCGAATATGATACTGATGATGGTGCAAAGGTTTACGAAATTGAATTTAAGCATAAGGGCTATGAATATTCTTATGAAATCAATGCCGTAACAGGCAAAATTATTGATAGTGAAAAAGAAACAGACGATTAAATAACACTTAACCCCACATATTTCTTCAGAAATATGTGGGGTTATATCTTTATCTCTTCAATGTCTTTAAATAAGCTTTTTGCTCTTTGGTTATTCTGTAGCTTTCAATTGATTTCTGAATTGTTTTGTTATGAGTCCATTTATCGAGCTCGTTGTTTTCTAAAATCCTTATAGCTTCTTTATACTGCTTTGCAAGAGCTGTTGCAAAATACCAAGCCCTCACCATATTAATATAGTATTCTTCGTTTTCAATATTTTTAACCCAAGTCAAATATTCAGGTTTAAAATCCTCTTCAAGATAATAATTCATTAAGCAATTTACTGCAAAGCGCATTGTATATGTATCTTTTGAAGCAAGCCATTTTTTTATATCTTCTAAAAGCTCTTTTTTGTGATTTTTTAAAATCTTCGGGCGCATCATATCACAGGTAGCCCAGTTATCTACAAAGGGAAGAAACTTGTTCAATGCTTCAATTAATTTTTCATAATCTTTAATCTCTTCCAACAAAAAAGCGTGCAAATTATCTTCCTCATAATATTTATGGGGGAGATTTTTTAAAAAGCTTTCCGCTTCTTCTCTTTTGCTGAATTCCTTTGCAAATTTTCGCAAAACGGGAGTACGAATACCGATAACTTTATCAGAATTAACAGTAGGCATTAACTTCTGATGGAATTCTTTATATTTTAAATCTTGTAGTTCAAATAACTTTTTCTCTAACATATCATTTTCCCCTTTATACCATCCACCGCTAACGCGGTCCCCCTTCCCTTTTCGTTACACGAAAAAAGAAGGATAGTATCGAAAAGACTTTTGATTTTAGATGCAGAAACTGTTTTCTCGACCCGAAGGTGTATACAGATACTCCGAGCGGGCGAAAAACAGTTAAAAAAGCAGGCTTGCGCCTGCTTTTTGTTCTGCGCTAAAAGCAACAGTCTTTTATTGCATAGGAGGATTCATTACATCACTTTCATTTGGCATAACAGCAGCCGCAACAATGTAGATAATAAGTCCGCTGCCGCCTGCTAAACAGAAAAGTGCCCAGGCAAGACGAATTAATGTTGGGTCAATATCGAGATATTCTGCAATACCGCCGCAAACACCTGCAATTTTCTTGCCATCCTCTTTTTTATATAATTTCTTTCCGTTCATAATATCACTCATTTCTTTTTAGAATGTTTATTTTCTACAAAAATTGTAACACTCTTAAAAAACAAAGTCAATATGGCGGATTTTAATTTAATAAATACTTAATAAAGATTATAATTAAAGATTTAATAGCTTAATAGCATTACCTGAGAAAATCTTCTCTTCTTCATCGGGTGAAAGTTCAAGAGTTTTAATCATCCTGAAATCCCAGGAGGGAGCATGCCAAGGTGCGTCAGAACCAAAAACAATTTTATCAACGCCTTTTTTCTCAAGAATGCGCTGTGCCATAATTTTCGGCATTGAGCCATAACCGAAAGCGGTGTCAAAATATACGGGAGTGTCACAAAGATTTTTTAAAACATCCTCACCCATACCTGCAGAACCCCAATGAGCACAAATCATTGGTGAGTCAATCCATTTTGCCGCTGTTCTTAGCCTTTCCGGAGTTGCGTGGTATGGTGCAGGGTAACCGAAATCTACACCAGCGTGGAAAACAACAATTAATCCAAGCTCCGAAATCTTTTTATAAATGGGCTTCATTTTAGGGTCATCAACAAAAAATTGTTGATATTCAGGATGAAGCTTAACACCTTTAAACCCCATTTCCTTTATGCGCTCCAACTCTTCAAGTGCATTTTCTGCGTGAGGATAAACAGAACCGAAAGGAATAATATCTTCACCTTCGCAGGATTTAATGTAATCGTTAACGGCAGTTTGTTGCTTTTCGTTGGTGGCAATTGATAAAACAACGCTTTTATCAATACCGTCTTTTCCCATTAAAAGCTTAAGACTGTTCAATGTGCCGTTTGTCTGAGGAATAAGTCCACCTGAAACAAAGCTCAACTTTTCAATTGTTTTTTCTGCAATTTTTTCAGGAAACACATGGGTATGGAAATCTATAATCATAGTTGCGAGAGCTTCTCTGCCTTTCGTTTAAAATCTTTTAATATTATAACCTATTATACTTAAATCACCCACCCAAGTGGGTGAGTGATTTTTGTTTTAATTAAAGATTATAATACTTTTCAAATTCAGCAGGTGTGGGGATTTTTGCCATTTCAGCAAGCTCAGCACGTTTTGATTTTATAAAGTTTTTGATAAGCTCTTCGGGGAATACGCCACCTGCGGTGAGGTAATCGTGGTCTGCTTCAAGAGCGTTGAGAGCCTCATCAAGAGTTGTGGGTAATCCCTGAAGCTTTGCCTTTTCCTCTTCAGGAAGATTGAAAAGGTTAAAGTCATAGGGGCCCCAACCGTTTGCGTGAGGGTCAATTTTATTTTTAACACCGTCAAGACCTGCCATAAGAATAGCTGCAAAGCAGAAGTAGGGGTTACAAGTTGCATCAGGGTTACGAAGCTCAAAACGACGTTTTTCGGGAGCTTTAGCGTATGCAGGAATACGGATAACTGCACTTCTGTTTGATGTTGCATAACCAACTGTTACAGGAGCTTCAAAGCCGGGAATCAAGCGTTTGAAGGAGTTTGTGCTGGGGTTTGTGAGAGCACAAAGTGAAGCAATATGCTTAAGAAGACCACCCATAAAGTAATGTGCTGTTTCACTAAGATTTGCATATCCGTTATCGTCAGAGAATACAGGCTTACCATCTTTAAGGAGAAGCATATGCACGTGCATACCGCTACCTGCTTCACCATAAATGGGCTTGGGCATAAATGTAGCAGTTTTGCCGTATTTAAGAGCGGTGTTACGGATAATATATTTTATCCACATTGTAGCATCTGCCATAGTTGACATTTTGCCAAGCTGAGGCTCAATTTCGAACTGACCTGATGCAGCAACCTCAGGATGATGGTAATTGATTTCAATACCTGCATCTGCCATGTGCATACACATTTCGCTACGGCATTCGTAAGTAACGTCAAAGGGCTTTGCGATGTGATAGTTTTTCTGCTTGGGAACGATAACGCCGTCGCCTGAAATATCGCTATTCCAATAAGACTGCTTAGCATCAACACTTGCGCTGATATTGTCAGGAGAAACATTCCAGCCAACCTGGTCAAAGAGATAGAATTCAAATTCGGGAAGAACGAGCATTGTATCTGCAACGCCACAATCTGCCATATATTTTTCAGCTGCAAGAACTATATTTCTGGGGTACTGAGCCAAAGGTCTGTTCTGAGGGTTATCAATAATCATGGCATTACCTGTCATTGATAATGTGGGAATAGAGCAGAATGGGTCAATAACAGCAGTATCGGGGTCGGGAATGAACACCATATCGCTTTTTTCAACAACTGCATAGCCATAGTTTGAAGCATCAAAGCCTATACCGCTTTTCATTGTATCTTCAGAGAAATTTTCTGCAGGGATTGTAACGTGGCGGTATTGACCGTTGATATCAACCATTTTAAAGTCAACCATTTTAATGTCTTTTTCTTTAATAAGGTTGATGATGTTTTCAATTTTTTTCTGCATAAAAAACAACCTTTCTTAATTGGGTTTTTAAATAAAATTACAAATTTTATATTAACACAAGCCCTTTTCATTGTCAATTAATGGAAAGGGCTTTTCTTTATTATTTCTTGATTCCTGACACCTGATACATTTCGTTATCAGAAATTTTTATATCAATACTAAAATATGGTTCAAGCATTTTCGCCAAACTTTCCACGGTGGGCAGTTCAAGAGAAACCTTTGCCGCTCTCTTTTCGTGACGACTCAATATTTCCTCTCTGCTCATTGAATGGGCAATAATAATTCTTCCTTTTTCTTTAAGGTGTTCATAAAGATTTTTTATAAGCCTTTCGGGATTTGGGAAATGGGGAAAAGCATTGTAAATCATTATTACATCAAAGGTTTTATTAAAAAGATATTCTTCTGCATCGCCACAGATTATTTCTGTTTCAGGAAATTTACCCTTTGCGATTTTCACCATTTCGGGTGAAATGTCAATTCCTGTAACAGATTTTACATCTCTTTCCCTATAAAACGGAAGCAAGGTCCCTGTTCCGCAGGCGATATCAAGAACATCTTTATGGGGTTGTACTCCACCATTATCTAATATCTTTTCAATAATTACATCTTTGGGAATTTGCTCGGCATCCCAACCATCTGCCAGATTATCGAAAAACTTTATAATATCATTCTTATCCATAGTTATTGACCCATAGAGCGTTTAAAATGAAGCTCTCTCATACCCTCAACCTCATCGCAAATTGCTTTAAGGTTGCAGGTGTCGCAGTCAAAAGTGAGGTTATTCATAACCTGATTAAGTGTTTCTGTTATTTCGTGATTTTTTCTTGAAAGCTCTTCAAGAGCTGAAAAATCAACAGAATCTTCCGTTATAAAAATAACCTTAACACCTTTAACAGCAGGATTTTCTTTATATTTGCTTATAAGAAGATTGCCGATTTTCTGAAAATCTATACCATTTTTAACAGCAGCTTTGGAAACACGAACACTTTCTTTATGTGCCTTAGAAGAAGTTCTTATCATATAACCATCGGGGAAAAAATGATATTTTGTATATTCTATTTTTCTTATAAGGTTATATGTTTTTTGAGTTTCTTCTTGTTCCTCAAATTCAATAAAGCAAACTCGGGCAAAGCTTGTGTTTCCTTTTAATTTTTGCAAATCTTTTCCTACAACCACAACACCGTCATCAATATCTGAAGAGGTCAAAAGGTTGAAGCCTACACCATCAAGCTCAAAAAGTGTTTCCTTTTGAAGAATTACCTGATTATGCCCAACATCCTCCCATGAATTTTCCTTTTCGTAGGAATATTCTGTTTTGGGGTATGGCTTTATTATTTCAAAAACCTCTTTAATTAAAGAATTGAAAATCTCCATTACAGCTTTTTATCTCTTTTCATATTGTCGTAATGCTTACCCAATAATTCGTAAACCTTGCGAACAAGCTTCATATCAAGGTTAAACCAATAAATTGCAAAGGTCAAAAGGAAAAGAGCAACAATAACTGCCAATATTATTAAAATAATGTCCATTTTAATTCTCCTTAGCTAATCCTTTTTGACGTGCATATTCAGCAGCACCTAAAGCACCCATAAGCTGAGGGTCGGTTGAAAGCTCAACAACCTTGATTTTCAAAACCTTTTCAATAGCCTTTTTAAGACCATCATTTTTAGCGCATCCGCCTGTAAGGGTTATGCTGTCTGTTGCGCCTGCTTTTTTAGCCATAACAAAGCAACGCTTTGCAACTGCGAGCTGAATACCTGCGGCAATTTCATCCATAGGCTTTCCTTCGCCGACAAGTGAAATAACCTCACTTTCCGCAAAAACTGTGCACTGAGCAGTAATCGGAATTGTATTTTTTGCTTCCAAAGAAAGCTTTGAAAACTCGGGAAGAGTCATTTCAAAAGCATTTGCCATTGCCTCATAGAATCTGCCTGTACCTGCGGCACATTTATCGTTCATAGCGAAATTCTTAACAGTACCGTCTGTATCAATGGAAATACCTTTAACGTCCTGACCACCGATATCAATAATCGCTTTAACCTGGGGATTTGTTACGTGAACACCCATAGCGTGACAACTGATTTCAGATATATTCTCATCAGCAAAGGGAACCTTGTTTCTTCCGTAGCCTGTACCGATAAGATAGCTTAACTCTTCTGCAGAATTAAGTCCTTCAACCTGTGCAATTGCATCGCCCAGAGCAATTTCTGCACTTGCAACGGGGTTGATTTTACTTCTGTTGGTTACATTTGCAACCATTTTGCCGTTTTCGTCAAGAATAACGCATTTTGTGTATGTAGAGCCTACATCGCATCCACCAAAATATTTCATAACATTCTATCTCCTTACCAAGCTAAATCGTCTTCAAAGTCAACTAATGAGGGATCGAGAGGTTCCTCCTGAAGAACCGTCTGCATATATTTATTAACCTGCTCTCTCATATCTCTCCTTGAAATTGTTCTCGGGTCCATAAGGTCCTGCTTAACCCAGATAAAATTAATGTCTCTTTCTCTTGCCTGGTCATCGAATATACCTGCAAGACCATCCATACCCTTGCAGGAAATCTGGTCATACATAATAACTGTATCAGCATTGTACTCTTCAACAATTCGCCAAAGCTCATCAACAACATTACGATAACCGCCCTTTGTATGCTTTCTCATAATGGAGCGCTGATATGTTTTTGCCAGATCCTTGAGAGATTGTTCTTTATCTTCTGTATCAATTTCAAGATAGGAAATCATCGTTTCCATATCCATAACAACGTTCATACCCCAGCAGTTTTCGAGCCAGTTTGCAAAGCTTGTGTAATAGTTTGCAGGACAGGACCAAACAACTGCTCTGTGGCGCATTTCTTTAGATACGGGCGTTTTCTTTTCGTATGCCTTCATCATAATTTTATTGACTTTTTCGTCAACCTTCAAGAATTTCTCGTTTGAGCCGCCTGAAAGATTGAAATAGAAAATTCTGTAAAGCCAGAAGCAAGCACCTGTCATCTGAGGATAGGGAGTTTTATTTATATCCCATTTCTGACGCTCATATTCAAGCTGTTTGTTATAATCCTTCATTCGTTTGAAATAGTTATCCCAATCGAATTTTTCGCCTGTCTGGTCTTCGATAAATTTAATAAGGGCTTTTATTTCGTCAACAGCATATTCCTGAACATCTTCACCATTATAACGAAGAGGAATACCAAAGCAATGAGTGGGAAGATTAAGTCTTCTGTCAAGGAATGATGAGTTCATAATTGAGCCATCACAGGGCATATTTGTTCCAATCATACAGCAACCCATTTTGGGGTAATCGTCCTCAATAGCAACGCCTGCTTCCGCACTGGGAAGAGGACAAACGTCCGCAGGAACGCCAAAGCTTTCTGTTACCTCAAGATACGGAGGAGTAATCTGCTGGTCAACCATTGAAGAAAGGAAAATGGGTAATGTCTGCAATGGCATTGGAATCAAATTGGGGAAGCCTGTGAAAATTTCATTAGGCACAATTTCATCCATAAGCACTATTTTCTTTGAAAGCTTGTTACCGGGGTTAATCTTTTCATCGGCTCTTAAAGAAATATTAATAAGCTTTGTTGTGTGCTTAACTATCATATTATAGTGAAGATGAGCCATTCGAAGCTGAGGTCCGCGAAGCCCTGCAACATGCCTGTCAACAAAGGACGGAGCAGAAAGATAAGATGCCATCCAACGATATTTCCAGATACCCTTTACTGTGGAAATGGGTGCTTTAAGCACCATTTTTATCATATCTTTCCAGGTGACAAGCCATCTGTAATAATCATACATTGTGTCTTTTAACCCGCGCCATTCTCTGTGCTTGAGTATGGCGGTATGCTCTTTATAGAGTTTTCCGTAGTTCTTCAATTCTTGCTCATCTCCTTTGCCTTCTGAATTTTCTTGATTTCAAGGCTTTCAACAAAAGCCTGAACTCTTGTGCGAAGCTGACCTGAAGCAGATGCTGTATATTGACGGTCAACTGCCGCAGTAGGAACACCATAATCATTTGTCATTATGTAGGACGCGAGAGATCTCTCATAGCCCCAATATTCGCAGAATTTAAGTTGCTCATACATAACTCCGTCTGCGTGATATTCTTCAACAAGCTGTTTTACATAATCTCTGCGTTCCTGAACTTTTTCGTGGCTCATAAAACGAGGACATTGACTTGTTTTGAGATAATGAGTACAAATTTGTGTAAGAATATCTTTGTCTTTATCAATAACAATTTCTTGTCTTCCGGGTAATGCACCGAAACAGAATCTGTCTGCAACAACAAGAGCACCGCTATCCTCAATCAGAGAGGTAAAATCAGGGTCATCCATTTCAGAACCAACCACAACAATTTTTGCTCTGTAATTTTTCTTTTGGTCAGGCTCTCTTGTTTTAAGCTCTTCCGCAGTTTCCCGAAGAGCAGGAAGGATCAAAGCCTTAGGACAGCAATATGTAATAAGATTTAAAATATGATATTCATAACCTGTTATACGGGGATTTTCTTCTTTTCTGTAGTCCCCTATTTCAGTCATAAGTCGGCAAACCTCATTATGCTCTTCAACCGCTTTAAGAAGAGCCTCGTCAGAAGTATCAACTCCATAAACCTCAGTTAACATATCAAGAATTTTTATTCTTGTCTGCTTTACATAATGTTTTATTGTATGCTCTTCAATTTTGAAGGGAGCATCAAGAAAAGTAAGGAAAAATTTATCATTGGGAACTAAATCAAGAAGTTCAAAATGCTCTGCCGCTCTGTTCATTTCAGAGCAGGTTTCAGAAGCTAACAAAGCATTAAGAAAGTTGTAACCGCCCTCAATAGCACGTTCAAGAATTGCTTTTGAATAACCGCAAAGGAAATTGCTCATATAGTAAGTTGCGATATCCATTGAGCCTGTTCTGGGAGCGCGAAGCCTTACAGAAAAACAATCACCGCAGTTAAGAAGCACTTCGGGAATATGATAACAAGTATATCCTAAAGCAATTCCGCCATTCTCTTTTGCTTTTTTAACAAGGTCATTGTTTGCTTCCTGCAAAAGATTTTCAAAATAATAAAGATGTTTTAAGTCTTTCATAGCCTACTCCTTATAAAATCCCTAATTCAGTAAGTGCTTTTCTTGCACCCTCAACCACATTTGAATTATCAGGAAGAGAAATGATATTTTTACCCTCAATATCATATATTGCCAGATTACTGTCGTTTTCAATATATGAAAGAACAGGAATTCCATTGGTATTAATATGGTCAATAACGCTTTTATCGGGAAGCCTGTTAATAATAGCACCGATTTTTTTATACATAACAAGCTCATCTGCAACACTTTTTATTGTAGAAATAACTTGCGTTCCTTTTTTGGAAGCATCGCTTATGAGAAGAAGGTGAGAAACCTTTTCCATAACTCTGCGGTTAATCTGCTCAATACCTGCCTCACCGTCAATTACAACGAAATCAAATTCCTGAGAAAGAATGCTGATAACCTCTTTTAAATAGGTGTTAATTTTGCAATAGCAGCCTGCACTTTCAGGTCTGCCCACAGCAATAAAAGCAAAGCCATCAGTTTCCACAAGAGCGTCAAATATTTTATATCTTGCCTCACCTAAAAGCTCAATTGCTGCTTTAACTTCACCATCTTCAACTGTTTCCACAATTTCTTTTCTTATATCGTCAATAGTGGTTTTAACTTCTATGCCTAAGGCAGTTGAAAGTCCCACTGCAGGGTCTGCATCAATGGCGAGAATTCTTTTATCGGGGTAAGCTTCAACAAGAAGCTTAACTATTGCCGCAGAAATTGAAGTTTTTCCAACTCCACCTTTTCCTGAAAGAGCAATTATAGCTTTATTTTCCATAATATCACCTGAAAAATCATATTTAATTAATTATACCACTCAATATAATTCTTTTCAATCAAAACAAAAAAACAATTTGACATATAGTGTATAAAAAAATATAATTTCATTAATATATTTTCGATTTTTCGGAGGGTTTCGCTATGGGAAAACAAAAACCGATTGTTGAACTTGAATTATATTTAATTCGCCATGGTCAGAGCCAGGGAAATGTTGGCTATGATAAAGATAATTTAACACCACAGGAACAACACGACCCAATCTTAACTGAAAAAGGTGTAAAACAAGCACAAGCAGCAGGAAAACATTTATCCGGTATTGATTTTGACAGAGTATATTCAAGTGGGTTATTAAGAGCGGTAAGAACTGCAACTGAGATTCTTAAAGAACAACCTACAGAAAAACCTTTATACATTTTTCCCCATCTGGCAGAAGCAGGTTTAAGTGCCGAATATGAAACAACTCTTGCTACCTTGCAACAAATAAATTCTCTTACTCTTCTCGCTCCCGAGCTTGACTCTGAAACACCTCTTCTCATCCCATCTGATAACAAGGACGATGCAGGTCTTTTCAAAAGAGCAGACTTTGTTCTTAAATATCTTCGTGAAAACTTTAATAAAGGTGAAAAAATCGCTTTAGTCAGTCATGCGGCATTTTTGACATTCATTGTGTTTTCTATAATGGGCTTCACAACTGAAACACCTTTTTATGATATAAACTTCGCTAATACAGGAATAACCCGAGTAATTCTTTACAAAAAGGGCACAAACCCTTATGGTGATGTGGTTTTTGATTACATAAATAACACTGAGCATTTAGGTAATATATAAAAATCAACCGTCTTGGAAAAACCAAGACGGTTAAATTTTTATTCTTCAATTTTTTTCTTTCTGTCGTGAACAATCATACCAACAATTGTAAAAACAAGGAGAACTACGTGAGTTATGAGTGCGCTGTATGATTCTGAAAGTATGTCATACACACCCCATAATGTTATGTTGAAAAGTGTCCAGAATCTGTATTTTGCACCACTTGACTGACCGATACACATAACAAAGGTAAGGGACGCCACTATTGCAAGAATACCAAGAGGATTAAAGCCACCAACAACAAGGTTGCAAACAACAAATGCAAGAGCATATATTGCAACCAACCACTTCGGTAAGGGTTTGTTTTTTGAATCAAAGAAATAGTTGATTATTGACTGAATTGCACCTATATAGCAGGATGCCGCACCATTGAGACCACTGCCACCAACAAGATAGCTTGTTGCAATAAGCGCATTAGCGCAGAAAACAAAGAAAAGTATTTTCTTCATTTTTTCGCCTTTTATAAGAGATGCCGTAACCATTGATGCAAGACCTAAAAGGCTTAATATGTAAGATAAAATTTCCATAAATGTATATTTCCTTTATTATTTGAGAGGTGAAACGAATAAAAATTCGTCTGCAATCATAAACTGAGGATATTCTTTAAACGTTTTTATGGTGGGTTGTTTTTCGCTTTCTAAAAGTGTAAAAGTGAATTCACTGAAGCCTGTGTTATAATCCGCCGCAACGTGAGGTGCATTCTTAACAAACCATGTGTTTTCTTTAAACACAGCTGTAGATGCATCAATCACATTATCAGGAGAAATGTATTTCTTATCAGCATTTTCAATATAGCTTTTTGAAAGTGTTTCTCCTAAAGGTGCAAATGTTGCAAAGTTTGAGGTCAGTTCGCTTTCAAGAACATTGTCACCATTAAGGTTTGCTCTTTCGTAAACAGGAACAAGGCCCAAATTATAGTTAGATACAAAAGAAATCTTTACGCCCTTTGCCATTGCATCAGAAAGAGTTTCTTCCGTACTGAAAACGAAATCCTTTATTCCGTCAATTTTTTCCAGGAGAACGGGGTATTCTTCTTCATGACCACCAAAAATGTTTTCTACGCCGCTTTCAAAATCTTCATCAGGACACAAAGCCCAAAAGCCGCAAAGTGTACCGAAGGTATCACGCAGCATCAAATCATTGCCTCTGTCAAAATTTGAAGAAACAAGGTCATTTGCCATTTCTGCAATAAAATCAATCACTCCAAGAGCATCAAAAGCACCGATAAAGAATTTTAAGAAGAGATTGTCTCCGATAGAATTGTTTATAAATTTAGAAAGTACATCTCCATCAAAAACAATTCTGCCATTGAGAGCATCACCGCATACATATGTACCATTCTGTGCACCGGAAAGGAATACTGCAGACTCCACATTGTCTGAACCATAGTAATGGAAATATGCAGTTGTAACCATTCCACCCATTGAAGCACAAATGATATTGACTTTATCTTTTCCGCTATCCTTCTTGGCGGTTTCAACAAATCTGTTAAGCTCACTCGCTATCTGTTGGGGAGTTTTTCTCCAGTCATAAGTAAAGAAATATGTGTTTTCTGCACCATATCTTTCAACAGCAGTTTTTACTATACCCTCTTCTCCGCCATCAGGAAGATTCTCTACAAACTCCGGATAGTTTGCCATTGATTCGGGATATTGCACCATAGAAACATTTTCAATGGAATTGCCTTCCTTATCGCAAGCTATAGGAGCAAAAATCTCTTTTGCAGCTAAGAAGGCTCCATCTAAAACTGTTTTTGCATCCTTTAACATAAGCATTGCAAAAAAACCATCTATTAAAACAGAAAAGATTTTTCCTCCGGTTATATTAAGAGCTTTATTTCCGTTTTCATAAGTAAGACCGGCAAAATCAATACCTCTTACAATGATAACGGGATTACCATCGTAATTTTCAGAAGCAATTGCAGTTTCCTGAGCTGCAAATGCGGGAACAGTAATTGTAAACACCAATGCAATTGCTAATAAAACAGAAACTATTTTCTTCATATTTCCATCCCTTTCAAATTTTTCCTGCTCTAATCCTACAACAAAAAGCCTTATCTTGTCAAGAAAAGCAGAGTTTTTCTTTCTGCTTCAACCTATTTACTTATCATAAAAATAGTAGTATAATTATTCCACTGTGTGTGAAAGGATTTGATAAAATGAAATACATAGGACTTGCATTACTTGCAATTTTAGCAATTTTTGTGCTTTTGCTTGTAATTGCAGCAATAAAGGCGGTAAAAATCAAAGCAAAACCCAACACAAGCGCTCCTGCAATTAATCCCACCGAGGATGAAGCAAACGATTATGCTAAGAAGCTTTCCGAAATGGTTAAGGTTCCGACTGTTTCTTTAAGAGGAAACACAGATTTAACTCAGTTTTATAAGCTTCACGAGGTTATGAAGGCTAACTTCCCCCTTGTTTTCTCAAAGCTTGAATGCACAGAAATTGAAGGCAACCTTCTTTTCCGTTGGCCCGGTAAAGACCCTAAAAGAAACGGTATTCTTCTTATGGGTCATCAGGATGTTGTTACAGCTGACGAGCCCAATTGGGAAAAAGACCCCTTCTCAGGCGAAATTGCAGACGGTAATATCCACGGCAGAGGTGCTATGGACTGCAAATCAACTGTATTTTCAGAATTCCAGGCTATTGAAGAGTTGCTTGCAGAGGGCTATGAGCCTCCCTGCGACATTTACCTTGCAACTGCAGTCGATGAAGAAATTTCAGGCGACGGTGCACCCAAGCTTGTTAACTACTTAAAAGAAAAAGGTGTTCACCTTGATGTTGCAATGGATGAGGGCGGTGCTATTCTTAAGGACCAACTTCCCACAATGAATGGCTGGTGTGCTGCAATAGGTCTTCTCGAAAAAGGTTATATCGACCTTAAGGTTATTGCTAAAGGCAAGGGCGGTCACTCCTCAACACCTAAGAGCAATACACCAATGGCAAGACTTGCAAAGTTTGTTGCAGATGTTGAAAAGGATAAGCCCTTCAAGGCAGAAATTTCAGGCGCAGTTTATGCTATGCTCACAGAAGCCGCACCCTATCTTGGCTTCCCTCTGAGAATGGTTCTCGGCAATATGTGGCTTTTCAAGGGACTTCTTACCAAAGTTCTTCCTATGGTTTCACCTATGTGCAACGCCTTTGTTAAAACAACCTTCTGTTGCACAATGGCTGAAGGCTCTCAGACTCCTAATGTTATTCCCTCAGAGGCTTATGTTGTTTGTAACCTCAGAACATCTCCCCATCAGAATGTTGATGAATCTCTTGCAGTTCTCAAGAAATATGCAGATAAATATGACCTTGAATTTGAAATTATTCACGCAAGAAACGCTTCAAACACCGTTGACTATAAGGGCGAGGAATTCGGCTATCTTAAAAAATGCCTTAACGAATGCTACCCCGATGCAGGCGTTATCCCCTATCTTATGACAGGCGGCACAGACTGCCGTCACTACGAAGCAGTTGCAGATAACTGCTTACGCTTCTGCCCCATTAAAATGAGTAATGAACAGCTTGCAGCAATGCACGCCGCTAACGAAAGCATCGGCGTTAAAGAGGTTGCAGATTGCGTTAAATTCTACAAATACTACATAAAAAATCATAAATAACAGTTTTGGCTACCTGCTCTTTTCTGAACAGGTAGCCATTCTTTTTTATTTATTGACTTCTTTTAATATGCAAGCACCATCTCGTGTATATTGAACAACCGTCATTGATATGTTATCAAGAGAGAAGAAGAATTTTCGGGTTTCCAGACCTAAAGCAGTGGGAATTAGATATTCAAGCATACCGTGGTGACTGAAAACCGCAACTCTGTTTCCGTATGTGTAGTTTTCTTTTATGTAATCTATCACCTTTTGCGCGCGAAGATTATTATCTTCAACCGCTTCGCAACCGAATTCATATTCCTTTGTTCCGAAAAGCTTTTCACACATTTTTGTGTTTTTATAGTATTTCTGAAGATATTTCTCACTGCAACCGAAATAACCGGGAGTACAACCACATTCGATAAGCTCGGGGCAGATATGTAAAACAGGGTTATTCCCTTTCGCCTTGCAAACGCCTGTTGCAGTTTTGAATGCACGAAGAAGAGAGCTTGAAATAAAACCGTCTATCTCTACATCTTTCAGCTTTTCACCCAATATATTACACTGCTTCTCACCAAATTCGGTAAGCTCACCGTCACAATTATCTCTGTCGCCTATATCCGTATAATTGGTTTCTGCGTGGCGGATAAAAATTATTTCCAATAAATCTTCATTTTTCAGATTTTCCATTTTTTCTGTTTCCCTCTTCATCAAAATTCTTTTTCAATTCTTTTTCTGTTATAACAATTGAAGCGAAAATAGGTAAAAGCTGTACTATGGTAATCGCCGTTCCAACCACACCTATTGTATCTTCATCATTACCCATTACCACTACTAATACTAAAACTGAAAAAGGTAATAAAATCAAACCCCACTTATACCATATGTTTCCTATATGATTATGAGCGAATTCCCATGTTTCTTTGCTTTTCATAGAAAGGGTTGTTCTGTAACCAAAAAAATAGTTTATATTTTCCGGTGCTTTTTTAACAAAATATTTACCGAAAATAATCATAACCGCAGGAATTAACAAAATCATTATTAGCATAAAAAACCAAAATCCCATAAATTCACCTCATTTAACCGATACTTCCTGCTGTTCCTTATAAAATTTCTGAACGCTTATAAATGCACCGATTACGCAGTAAAGAGCGTAAACACCATATATCAGATACGTTGTTTCCTTCGGGTCGTTTATAACCATCTGAATATTTAAAAACACACCAAGAACACATTGAACAATCCAGAGATATGTATATTCTATGTAAGCAAGCATTGTGAGAACGGGTATAACAAACCCGAAAAGCAATGTGCAGCTATCTAAAATTGCATATTCATAATCGAGGTGCATAAACACCCCTGCCAATATTCCCCAGGCAACAAGGAAAGCAACGCTCCATAACACCCTCATTTTAGTTGTCATTTTCCTGAAAACAACTGTTTTTGTTTTTTTATAGGCGTTTTTCTTCCAACGGAAAAATGTCATTAGCTGAATAGGAAAGCTGAAAAGTATCGCAGACGCGGCAGAAGCATAAACACCCATATAAATATATGCCGCCGTATAAATTAGTGAATTTATTGAACCTATTAATGGTCCCATTCTGTTTGCTTCTGACTGAAAGGACATAACAAAAAGGGAAACAAACAAGGGTATCATCAGGAAAAATTCCTGCTTGCAAACAATCCCCGCAACAAGTATGGCAATGCCTGTAAGCACTATAATTATAACTTTCTTTTTATCCTTCATTATTATTTTTCTATATGCTCCATTGTTTTATCAACCGCTTTTTCAATATCAACCATTTCAATACCAAAAAGCGAGGTATGGATTTTGTTGTTTATCGGCTTTTTCCAATAATCGTTTATGCAGTCAATTCCACCACGCATACCTAAAATTGAACCCACGGTTGCACCGTTGCAATCTGTATCAAAGGCAAAGCCAACTGCAATGCAGATTGATTTACCGAAATCCCCCTCACCATAAAGAAGAGCTGCTGCAACAATCATCGCATTTGAAATTGTATGGCACCAGCCATGGTCCGTATGCTCATCATATTGACTATGAATATATTTGAATACTTCTTCGAGGGTTGCACCGTTTTTGTAATTCTCATAGATTTTCATAACTGCCTCATAAAGCCTTGAAGAAGCAGGTATTTCTGCCAGACCACCTAAAATAATATCGTCAATATTATCATTTACTGCGGCAATTGCTATCATTGCAGAAGCAAGCATTTCACCGTAAATTCCGTTTTTGATATGAGAAATACAAGCATCATTATACGCCATTTCTGCCGCTTTCTCAGGCTCACCCGGACAAATATATCCGAAGTAATCCCCTCTTATCTGTGCACCAATCCACTCTCTGCAAACATTTTTATACATTGCAGATGCAGGGGGCTCAATGCAGTTAAGGAAATTTATGTATGCAATTCTTTCCGCTGTGAAATAGGAATAAACCGATTGATACCGAAGCCAGGCATTTGCAACATCCTCAGGCTCAAAATCCTTATCAAACTGCTCAATAATCTGCTGAGCCATAACAACGTAGTTTGTGTCATCGTCAACAGGCATTCCGTCAACATTATCACCGTATGGCTTATTCATAAATGAAAATTTATAATGTGAGCAAACCTCATCGGTTATATCAGTTGAAAGAATATAGCGGTGCATAGGGTAGTTGCCTGTTTCCTTAAGGAAAGGAATCAGCTCATTACTTCTTATACCCTCAACAGGCTTACCCAGAAGACAGCCACAAGCTCTGCCCGTCCAAGCTCCGAGAAGCTTATTTCTCAAGGCTTCCTTATCG
>JAZUOL010000080.1:0-14369 GCA_045604605.1 Acutalibacteraceae bacterium
GGTATAGCAGAACTAAACTGCTTTCTTCCTGAAAAGGTATTTTCTGACCTTCTGTCAGTTGAATTATCTGCCCAGGTGCTGAGATTTGAAACACAAAATTTCAAAAAACTGTTCATATAAACATCAAAATTTTCCTGTTTACCGTTAAAGCTGTATCCTTTAACTACAGGCTCTTTGTTCTCTAAAAACAGCTCTCTTATTTCAAATATATCTAAAAGTTCCCCTTCTTCGTCAGTGAACCAGCAGCCAAAGGACGGGTCAAAGGAGCACCATTTATCTTCTTCGGATATGTAAACCAGGCAAGTGAAATGAGAGCCTGTGAACTCCGAAGATACCATAGCCACAGGAAACGCCTTTATTCCCACAGCCACAAGGCAATCCGCAAAGGCTATTGCTCTGTAACGGCAGTTTATGGCACGGTTAAAAGGCTTATCAAAGGAATAGTCCAAAATTTCAAGGGTGTCATCATTCAGCATTTTCATTTGCATTCCGCTGTAATATGTGTGTTCTGTAAGCCATTCAAGAATCTGAACAGCCTTATCAAAATCACTGTCAGCAGTTGCTATATCTGATAAATTATATTTTTCATTAAGTTGTGCATGAAAATCATAGGGCTTTATGATTTTATCAAGCTCTGTTTCTGTAAGCTCCCTGTCCTCTGATGCCATATCCTTAATACATACAGGCTCTTTTAACAGTGCTTCTTCATAATCCATTTCAGAAACATATTCAGCGTATTTTTCACTGCTGAATTGCACGATAATTCTATCGATTAAATCAAATCTTAGATTAACAACAACGAGAATTATAACTACTAAACCTATAATAATCGGGATTTTAAACTTTTTCATTTTTGCACCCCTCGTCTCATAAAAATCTTATTTGTAAAATTATTATACCATACCTTCCACAACATTTCCACAGTTTCATATTGCAAAAAACTTTACTTCATAATCAGATATAAAGCGATGAGCAGATTAATGTGACATATAATATTAAAATACTGATAACGGATAGGGCTTTCATATAGTATCTTTATTCTGATAGGCACCCTTTATCGATAACTGTTTAATACAAATAGCGTTCTTTTAAAAAAACAACCCCACCTGAACAGTGCCTTCAGGTGGAGTTGTGCTGATGTAGTTTAAATTTTTATTTCCAAAGGCTCGCTTTTGTTGCCCCATACATCTTCTGCATAAACTTTTACGGTGAAGCTTTTACTCAGAGTAATAAAACCGTCAAAGGTTATGCTTTCGGGTTTATCAGCAAAGAAATAATCAGAGAACACCCAATCCTCATGAACAGTTTTGCCTTTTTCATTGAGAACGGAAATTCTGTAAACAAACACCTCATTTTCCTCGCTTACCTTTGCCTGGGGTACGGTTATGTAATGTTTAAGACCATCTTTTTTGTAGCTGAGAGCTGAACCCTCAGGGAAAACGGGAACAGAAGCTTTTTCTTTTCTTTTTTCAAAAGAGTATTTAGTCTTATTTTCTTCGGAGATGTTGTCAATAAGAAACTCACGCATAATTTTCCCTGCATCCACATCAAGTACCTTAACAAGAATTCTGTTATCTGCGTCAACCTCAATAATGAGAGCCTGAGTCATTCTCTCCTTTTCTTCAGGGAACTGCCCGTTTTTACCATCCACAGCAAGCTCAAAATAAGAAAGCCCACCGTCATTTATAGCTGTAAATTCACCCTGCCATACAGCTCTTGGGTCATTTGCAGGGAAATGTGAATGTCCTGAAATATGTACTACCTGAGGATATTTTTTAAGCACCTCGGTAAACACATCAAGACCCCAACCGTCTGTTTTACTGCTTCCGTAAACTGTATCTCTTACATGTTCATGCTGGAACACAAAAACAGGCTTTTGAGGGTCCTCCTCAACTGCTGCGGCAATGTTTTCATCCAGCCACTTTATCTGCTCTTCGCTATAATGCTTGCGTGTTCTCGAGCGGGAAATGCCGATGAAATGAAAACCGCCGATTTCTCTGTGAAAATCAGGCTCCTGACCTGTTATTTCTGTAAAAACATCAAGGCTTTTGTATGAATATTTATAGCTATCGTGAGCCTTAGCTACTACCGCCAGACGCTCGGTGCCCTTACGGATTTC
This sequence comes from Acutalibacteraceae bacterium, assembly GCA_045604605.1. Classification (GTDB taxonomy): domain Bacteria; phylum Bacillota; class Clostridia; order Oscillospirales; family Acutalibacteraceae; genus DTU089. Next base: position 2,120 of record JAZUOL010000080.1, read on the forward strand.
ATTATCGGTTGTAGTTGCAAATGCAGAAAACGACTCTTTTTTGCCATTATCGGTAATATCACCCAAAAACACAACTGCATCTAATTTTTTATAGTCCTCGTCCATATCACTTATAGCATAAGCAGTTTTGAGCATAGCTGATATTCTCTTGCAACCTGTATCCCCGAGAGCTTCAATGTGAGTATCACTTGTAGCCACAAAACGCATAACAGGAACAAAATCATCCTGTTTAATTTCCGGCACTGGTGGTACCGGGATGGTGCCTTCAGCTTGATTACCAACAGTAGAATCACAAGCTGTTAATACAAACAATAATACAGCAATAAGAAAGGCGCTGAATTTTTTCATTCCTTTACCTCCGAAAATATTTATCAAACTTATTATACTACCCCAACAAATCAAAAACAACCCCACTTGAAAACCTCTCTTCAAGCGGGATAGCATTTTGTTCAATAAATCGGAATTTATCAGGTTTATTATTCAGTTCAGAATTCTGAGTTTTTCAAAAGCTCATACTCCTGTTCCGTAATATGAAGAACAGAGCCATGGCGGGGACTCAGCTGATTAAGTGAAAATCTGTTTTCATCCACCTTACTGAAATTAATCATATCTGTTGTTTCCTGCATAAAATATCCGCCCTTTTGGAATTGGTCTGCAATCATAACAAAATTATCTGTGCCCAGTATTCTGTATATGCAGTTGCCCTCCAGCGCAGTATCAGCAACCGAAACCTTGTTAGAATCGGGCTCATAATAGGGACCGTCAGGTCTGTCTGCTACGCAATAACAAATAGCTTCCTTTTCACCGTCAGCCTCAAAGAGATAATATTTTCCATTATACTCAATTATATCTGCATCAATTGCACACATACCGCTTTCAGGCTTAAAAAGAACCTTGGGTGAGGTTGTGAGATGGCAGAAATCCTTGGTATAAGCATACCAGGTAATTGTGTCCAGGTCATCATCTGTATTGTGGTGAGTCCAATAAAGCATATATTCTTCTCTGAATTTATCATAGATAATCTGCGGAGCCCACACTCTGTCTGCACTTTTTGTTTCTTCAAAAAGTGAAAAATCAATTATGCGTTCATTATGCCAACTGATTAAATCATTACTGTCCCAGATAACCATTGAATTGTTACTGCTCCAGCCGTCCTGAGACCTCATATCTGTTGCAATAATATGGAATATATTGTCCTGGTCACGGAATATAAAAGGATCACGACAGCATTTTTTACCTTTTGTCTGGATAATTACAGGCTTACCCGAATTAATGGATGTGAAATTATAACCATCGTCGGAAACGGCAAAATGAATTCTTTCCTCCTCCGGTAAATTACCTGTAAAATAACAAAAAAGATATTTTGTAAATTCTATACCAATCCCTCCAAAAGCTGATAAAAGAAGTCAAAAAAACTGTTTAACATTTATTCAAAGCATTTAATTACATCGGTGCCCTTCTTTACAAATGCTATAAACTCATCAATTTCTGCGGTTATTTCATAAGTTCCCTTTGTATATATCTTTTTGTCTTTGGTTAAAATCCATTCCCCGTCAGGAATATAAACTGATTTCTTCGTCTGCCCCTGCTCAACGATGGGCGCAAAAATTATATCATCGCCGAACATATACTGACTGTCTGATTTATAACATTTTTCATCATCGGGATACTCAAAGAACATCGGTCTCATAACGGGATATCCTTGTTCTGACGCAATATTCATCTGTTTCTGTATATAAGGTCTGAGCTTTTCACGGATAAAGATGAGATTTTTTAATATCTCAAAGTTTCTCTCGCCGAAGCTCCAGATTTCATTAGGATCACCACTGGGCTCCAAAAGTCCGGGTGTGGCTTCAAAGTGTCTTATACGAGAACCGTGAAGTCGCATTACGGGGCTGAAAAGTCCAAACTGGAACCAACGCACAATAAGTTCTTTAAAGTAATCGCTGGTAATATCTGCTCCGTAAAATCCGCCGATATCTGTATTCCACCAAGGAATTCCGCACATAGACATATTAAGTCCTGCTTTAACCTGACAAGCGAGGCTTTCAAAGGTAGATTCAATATCACCTGACCAGACAAGTGAGCCGAATTTCTGGCTACCAAGATATGCACAACGGGTCAGGGTGATTATATCATCTCTGCCCATTGACTTAAATCCGTCATAAGCCATTTTGGAGTAGTAATATGGGTATAAAAGTCCAACCATATCAGCTCTGCCTGCATACCAGATCAGGTTATCAAAATGCTCGGGATGAATTTCAGGCTCTGCCTCATCAAACCAAAGAGCATCAACACCATTATCTATGTAGTTCTCTTTTAATTTACTCCACACAAACTCTCTTGTAGCGGGATTAGTAACATCGATTTCATTCTGCCAGCCGTAAAAATCAAAAACTCTGTCAGGTCCTCGGAAAGTACGCATAAGCATATTGTTATTTCTCATGTGCCAGTAATTTTCACTGTGCTCATTTATTGTAGGCCACATAGACACAATCAATTTTGTATTCATGCTGTGAAGCTCATCAGTCATAGCCTTTACGTCGGGCCAGTATTTCGGATCAAATTTATAATCCCCTTGCTCTGTCCAATGGAAATAGTCAGCAATTATTACAGAAAGAGGTATGCCCAGCTCATTGTATTTTCTCGCCACCGCAAGCAACTCTTCCTGGGTTTCATAGCGAAGTCTGCTCTGCCAAAAGCCCGTAGCCCATTCAGGCATTTTCGGTGCGTAGCCTGTCAAGTCTGAAAGTGTTGTACAGACCTCCTTAGGCGTACCAGCCATAACAACAAAATCCATAAATCTGCAACAGTCGCAACTCCATCGAGTACGGTTATTCGAAAGCTCGCAAAGACCTGTGGAAGGATTGTTCCACAGAAAGCCATAGCCAAGAGAAGAATAAACAAAAGGTATCGTGCATTTAGCATTCACATTACGGATGTCTATTGAAGAGCCTTTTAAATCAAATTCATTGTCCCAACTGTGACCGAGGCCAAAAAAGTGTTCGTCCTTATTGGGCTCGAAGGTAATTCTCCCACTCCAGATTCCACTTCCTTTATTATCAAAATGGCGATAGTTGCTTTTAAAAGTAAGCTCAGGCTTTTCTTCAAGAATTTTCTCGCCGTTTTTATAGAAAGTCAGCTTGCCGTTTGGCTCAATTTTAACTTTTAGAATACCGCAAGTAAGAGTTGCATAATTTTCAAACTCTTCAATTTTGCAATCTGCCTTTTGTGGCATAAGAGTATAGCTTTCATCAATTACCTGACAATCAGGAAAGGATTGAAAGCGAATTGCATTATTGCCACAGGGAGTAATGCGTATAAGCTCTGTATATCGCATTAATAACAGTTCATTGTTGTTTATAACGATATTTTCCATTGTATCATCTCCTACAGATCGGATTTAAATTAATACTTATATTCCTATAATTTCTCTTATTTCTTTTGCATCAATATCATTAATACTGCAATTTTCAGAAATGGATATATACGCCGCAACACCTGCAGCCTCTCCGATTCCAATGCAAATAGGCATCACTCTGAAATTTGAATGAGCCATATGTGTACCCGAAATGTTTCTTCCGCAAAGCAAAAGATTTTCTTTAACTTCGGGAAGAAGACAACGGTAAGGAATTGTATACCCTTTTTCCTGCGAAAAATGTTTCTGTACTCCCGTTTCGTCCAGACCTGCACCGGTAATATTATGCACATCAAAATTGAAATAAGCATCTTTTACAACGTAATCTTCAAAGACTCTCGCTTCGAGAATGTCCTGCTCATTCAAGGTATATTTACCCTTGAAATGCCTTGTTTCACGGATTCCCATAAGGGATGCGGAGCTGATAACATAACAATTCTCGTAGCCGGGAACAAATTCACGCAGATATCTGATTATATCATCCATCTGTCTGCGGCATGTGAGCGTAGCACTTGTCAGATCATCTGCATTTGTGCCGTCAATATCAATAGCATTTGTCATATTGCAGGTAACAACACCGGGAAGAGTTGTTTCATAGGTGAGAATATGCCCTGCAGGAAGTGGTATGTGTTCTTTTGCAAGAGCCTGCAGTTCACCTTGAGGTGTTTCGTAGGTTGATTCAAATGAGCCTAAAAAAACTGCTCTGTCATAGTCAACACCGCCGATTTTGAACATAAGTGTGGCAGGTTGCATTTTGTTATCACTTTCTCTGCCGAGAACAAATTCTGCTCCTGCCCTTGCGGCAATATCTCCGTCACCCGTAGCATCAATAGTGATTTTGGCATAAATGTCTGTTTTACCGGATTTATTTATAACGGTGGCACCGAGAACTTTATCTCCGTCGCAGATTGCATCCTCAGCAAAAGTATAAAGCATAACCTTGCAACCTACCTCGTAAAGCATTTCAAGATAAAGCGTTTTCAGCTTTTCGGGGTCTATGAGATTGGTGATTTTATTTTTAAATTCGCCTTCATTATTCCGGGATATTCTTTTTAGAATTTCATAATACAAGGGACTGCCACAACTTCCTGTCCAGTGGCTCATAAGACCTGAGGTGGAAATTCCGCCCACATCTCCACTTTGCTCAACAAGAATTACCTTTGCACCATTTTTTGCAGCACTATATGCCGCCGCAAAGCCCGAAGGACCGCTTCCGAGAACAAGAACATCAGTATATATTTCATATTTTTCAATCATATTTTACGCCCCTCCGAAATCTCATTTATCAAATCCATTATACCATACCTTCCACAACATTTCCACAGTTTCATATATGCAAAAAACTTTACTTCATAATCAGATATAAAGCGATAAGCGTATTATCTTATTTGAAACATTTCAGCAAAACAATTCAAGAGTGTAATTTTTATTTGCATTTCTTTTATATCAATGGTAAAATTATTGTATCATATACCTTCAGGTGATAGAATTATTTTAAATGATAAGAAAATTGTATTAAAAAGCGGAATAGATGCGATACTTAAAACTATTGAGCCCGAAGATGCCGAAGCTATAATTTTCTTTATAAAGCAGGTTGCTGTAGAGGCAAGATTAATAATACTAAGAATACCAAATAACAGAAAACCATTTTACAAAATATTCCTAAAAAATGTCAATGATAGGAGGGTGCACTGATGAAAATCGTAAAAAATGCCATATACGAGTACGAAAAGAACAACATAAACGAAGAGTCCGGTTATACAAAATGGTACAAGAAAGCTGAAATTCTGATTAATCGTATTATTGGTGTAATTTTGTCCTATGGCTTCTTACTTGTTTTTTTGCATATCTGCTCTGATACGATTAAACAAAATTTCAAGGTACCCAAAGAAACTTTCGAGGTTGTTTCTTTCTTCTGTGGTTTTTTAATAATAATTTTTGCAGTACCGATATTGTGGAAAGTTATTCAATTTGCAATTATCTCAAAAGGAAGACTTGATAAAAAATGCATATTTAATATCAAAAACCCGTCAGCGTCTATTTACAATGAAAAAACAACCCGTAAAAATGCCGTTATTTGTCTTATTGTTCCGGGTATTTTGTTCATTCTGCTCTTTTCAATACTGACCATATTATCTGATGGTGTTCAGAAACTATTTTTCATTTTGATGGTGTTCAGAACAATGCTTTGTGCAACTGATGATATCGGCACTCTTTGGTGTCTTTTACGGTATGTAGGCAAAAATGATATTATTTTTGGTGAGTATAAGAAAACTGTAACCGAAAAGGATGGTTGCTCGATATAAGAACGAAGGTATAGTAGAAATCTTTATGAAAAAGACAATTTTTAAAATTACGGATGAACGGGTGTGAAGCTTATGCCAATTTTTACGATAACATTCTGTGCTATTATTTTCATCATTTACATACTTGATAATTTTCTTATAATCTCCAAAACCGAAACAGTAACAACTAAAGAAAAGCTGTGGTCAGGGCATAACAAGGGCTATATAAATCACGCTTTGCATCTTTCGGAAAAGAAGATTAAGAGCGGTCAGGTGTGGCGTCTTGTTTCCTCTGCACTTCTTCACGTCGGTACTGTACATATAATTTCAAACATAACCGCAACGCTTATTGTAGGCTGGGCGGTTGAATCTCAATTAGGCACATTAAAAACCCTTGCTTGCTATGTGGGTTCTGCATTTATTTCAGGTCTCTTTATGGCATTTGTTTATAAGCTCCACGAGGGCGAAGGTGCATCTACAGGTATTTACGGACTCATAGCAGTATTTGTTGTGCTGGCAGTAAAAAACGGAACAGTTTTCTTTTCACCTGTTCCTGCATTGGCATTGATAGTTTTAACTATTTACACCATAGGCGGAATGTTTATGGGTAAGGCAACTGCCTGGGAGCATATTTCAGGTTTTACAGGTGGCTTGCTTATGGGTTTGATTTTTGTTGTTTTAATATGATTTGAGAAGCTGAAGAACGGACAGGGCTCGCCCCGTCCGTTCTTGCATATTATTCCAATATATTTATTATCGCTTTAAATTCATTTGTGCTTTTTACACCTTCAGACAAATTATATTTATTCAGGAAATTCTCCTTCATTCTCTCGCACATTGTTTTGCCGAATTTGGTTTTCTTATATACCGCACCATTCAGAAGCATTGAATTATGGGTGGTTTTTTCCGGCAATTCATCGTGCTTTTCGGCAAGCTCTGCACATTTTCTCAGATACTCCAATCCCTTATTTGTATCTCCGATTTCAAAGTACATACGACCTAAATCACCAAGTAGGAATATTACAGAGCGATAACAAGAGCCATAGTTCCCGTCATCATAAACAGTATTTAACACACCGAGGCATTTTTCCATTGCTTCTATCTGATATTCCTCGGAAAAATGCTTCTTATAAAACAGCAAATTACTTATAGTGCTCATAAACAAAAGCATTTCATTATCAAGTGCAGCTTTGCAGGCTGAGTAATGTTCATCATCGGGTAAGTTAATAACAGTTTCAAGATATTCTCTACTGTCAATCATACAAGGCATTTCTTTGGCGATTTTTAGCATTTTTTCGCTGTATTCAGCTTTCCCTGTTTTATGACTCAAGGTGTTGTAATACATACAAATACGGCGTTTTATCCAAATTCGTATTTTATCATCTGTGCATCCGTTCAGTAGCCTATTGTAGAGCTTTTCAACCTCGTCGAGTATTTCTTCACTATCACAGTCTTTAGCTGATTTTATAAATATAAGCATATCAAGATAACGGGCAAGCAAGCGAAACTCTCCCGGAAACTCTTTGATTGCCTGACTCATTTGTTCAAACACATAAGGACTGTCTTTTAATCTAAGGTCGTTATATAAATTGATGTACTGCTGTATTTTTTCTTCCTTTTGTTCTGTATCTACTCCCAAAAGCTCATCACAGCTAACACCAAAATACGAAGCGATTGACGGCAAAAGAGTAATATCGGGATAGCTTTCTTCACGCTCCCATTTGCTAATGGTCTGAAAAGATACACCAATAGCTTCAGCAACCCTTTCCTGAGTCAATTCTCTTTCAAGTCGTAAATTCTTTATATTTTTACCAATAGAAAGCATATCAATCAAACTCCTTGAAATTTTTAACTACGTAGCTTGATTATATAATATCTCACCCGATACATAAAAACAATAACCTTTTATGCGAACACAATTCAACTGTACAGAGAAAATTCAACTACCGAAAACAGCGTTATATTTCAATAACCACTACACATAATTCAAGACACTATTCATAAAACAAGACCTTATCAATTGCCGTCCTCCGTGATATAATCACAACAGAAGCTTCGAAAAAACTTGAAAAGGTGAAAACTATGAACAATATATTTATTGAAAACCTCAAAAAATTCCGCCTTGCAAAAGGTTTAACTCAGGAGCAGGTTGCAGATAAACTGAATGTTAATTCTCAAACAGTTTCCCGTTGGGAATGCGGAACAACTCTCCCCGATGTTCTGACTCTTCCCGAGCTTGCACTGCTTTATGAAGTTACTGTAGATGATTTTTATAAAAAGAACTCAGTTGCATACGATAACTATGCGCAACGACTTGCCTCTGTTTACGAAAACTCCCGTGACCCCGAGGACTTTATGCGTTGCCGTGTTGAATACGAAAAGCTTATAAAAGCCGGCGAGCTTTCAACCGAGGATAAATGGCTATACGGTTGGATTCATATGTATATGATGAACTATTGCAGGGATGTTGCTGTTGAATGGTATGATAAAGCTGTAAACGATGACCCCAATGATGACCCTGAAAATTATCAGATTGCCTGTATGCAGAGAATCTGGATGTATTTCCTTCTTCATAAAGAAAATGAAATTATCTCTGAGCTTGAAGGAAAGGCAAAAGCAAACTCTGATAATCCGAGAGATACAGACAACCTTCTGATTGCTCTTATATGGGCTGAAAAATATGATGATGCATATAACCTCTTCACAGAAACAATCAAAAAGTTCCCTGATGATTGGCGTATGTATATCCACGGCGGAGACATCTGCAAAGGTCTCAAAAAATATGATGAAGCATTAGCTTGCTACAACAAAGCTGGTGAAATCGGAACATATTTCTGCGATGAAATGGACTGCAAAGCAGGTCTGTATGAAGAAATGGGCGAATATGAAAAGGCATATAACGAGTGCATGAAAATGGCTGATATCTACCGTAGCAGAGGTTACGATGTAGAAGCCGATATGACAGAAAAACGTGCCAAAGAGCTAAAAGACAAAATGAAAAAATAATGCAAAAAACTTTACTGCGTAATTCAAAGAAAAGGCAGACGGATTTATCACACGATAAATTCGTCTGCCTTAATTTTTTCTTATATAAATCATTAGCCTAACTCAATACATTTCACCGTCATATTTACCAACCCATCACCCCACCAACTGTGCAATCCGCTGAAAATTTGAAAATTATAAAATAATCCTGAAATATTTGTCCTTTTTTGTCATATATAAGTGTGAGGTAATAACATAACATTATCATTTGCAGTTCAATTTAATCATTTTCAAGAAAATGATTAAATTGAACATTGACAATGTTCAATATGAAGAATATAATATAACTGTATTATAATAATATAAAAAGCAAAATTCATTTAGGAGAAAATCCATGAGAGAATACAGTTATATCAACAAATGGGAAACGCTTCTCACCCCTGACATCGTTTCTATGATTTCTGCTATTCAGGAATTAAAAGGCGAGCAGAACCTATATGTAAAAACTGAAGAAGATACACTGAACCAGTTAGTTGAAGTTGCTAAAATTCAAAGCACAGAAGCATCCAATAAAATTGAAGGTATATTCACATCTAACGATAGACTTAAAAAACTTCTGTCAAATAAAACCACTCCCAAATCAAGAGATGAACAAGAAATCGCAGGTTATCGTGATGTTTTATCAAGCATACACGAAAACTATGATTATATCCCGATTAAACCTTCTATAATGTTGCAGCTTCATCGTGACTTATATAAATTCAGCGGTAAATCCATTGGCGGAAGCTATAAGAATTCTGATAACATTATAGCTCAGGAAGACGAATTCGGTAATAAATTCATAAGATTCACACCTGTTCCCGCCTGGGAAACACCCGAAGCTATGGAAAAGCTTTGCCAGGCGTATGATGAGGCTCTGAATAAAACCGATGCAAATGCACTTATGATAATCCCTATGTTCATACTTGATTTTCTCTGCATCCACCCTTTCAATGACGGAAACGGTCGTATGAGCAGATTGCTCACACTGTTACTTCTCTATCGTTCAGGCTATATGGTTGGTAAATATATCAGTATCGAAAAATTGATTGAAAACACAAAAGAAACTTATTACGAGGCATTGCATAGCAGCTCACAGGGTTGGCACGAATGTGAAAATGATTATTCGCATTTCGTTAAATATGTGTTAGGCATTGTGCTTTCAGCATACCGTGATTTTTCTGAACGGGCAAAGGTTTTAACTGCCGATAAATTATCAAAGCCGGATAAAATCCGAGAAGTTATAAAATCTTCCCTTGGTAAAATCACAAAAACAGAAATAATGAGAAAATGTCCTGATATAAGTCAGGTTACGGTTCAAAGAACTCTTAACGATCTAATTAAAAGTGGCGACATCATAAAAATCGGTGGCGGACGCTACACATCTTATGTTTGGAATGGAGATAAAAACTAATGATTACAGGCGAACTTAAAAATAAAATAGATAGCTTATGGGATATTTTTGCTGCAGGTGGACTTGTTAACCCCCTTGATGTTATTGAGCAGATAACATACCTTATGTTTATCCATGACCTTGACGATTCGGACAACCTTCGAGCAAAGGAAAGTGCTATGTTAGGTCTCCCCTATAAGAGCATTTTTGCAGATGAGGTTACAGTTGGCGACCGCAAAATTGACGGCAGTCAGCTTAAATGGTCTGTTTTCCGTGATTTTCCTGCAGGCAAAATGTATTCCACTATGCAGGAATGGGTGTTCCCCTTCATCAAAAATCTTGACGGCAAAAAAGACAGTGCATATTCAAAATATATGGACGATGCTATCTTCAAATTGCCTACTCCGTTGTTGCTTTCAAAGGTAGTTGATTCCCTTGATGAAATCTACGCCCTTATGGCAAAAGAGCAGGATAAGGATGTTCGTGGTGATACATATGAATATCTTCTTAATAAAATTGCACAGTCAGGCTTGAACGGACAGTTCCGTACACCTCGCCATATTATCAGAATGATGGTTGAACTGATGCAACCCAAACCCGATGATATAATCTGCGACCCCGCTTGCGGAACAAGTGGATTTTTGGTAAATGCAGGTGAATACCTCAAAGAAAAGCATAAAGAAGAAATCTTCTTTAATAAACAGAAAAAAGACCACTATATGAATCACATGTTCTTTGGCTACGATATGGACAGAACCATGCTCCGCATCGGCGCTATGAATATGATGACTCACGGTGTTGACAGTCCCTTTATTGAATACCGTGACAGTCTTTCCGACCAGAATGCAGATAAGGACAAGTTCTCTTTAATTCTTGCTAACCCACCATTCAAGGGTAGTCTTGATTACGATACTGTTTCTGCAGATTTATTAAAGGTTTGCAAAACTAAGAAAACAGAGCTCTTGTTCCTTGCTCTCTTTCTTCGTATGCTTCGTATCGGTGGCAGATGCGCTTGTATTGTTCCCGATGGTGTTCTTTTCGGTTCTTCTACCGCACACAAAGCAATCCGCAAAGAAATAATTGAAGGCAACCGCCTTGAAGCAGTTATTTCTATGCCCTCAGGCGTGTTCAAGCCCTATGCAGGTGTTTCAACCGGTATTCTTATTTTCACTAAAACAGGGCACGGCGGAACTGATAACGTTTGGTTCTACGATATGCAGGCAGACGGCTTCAGCCTTGACGATAAGCGTACAGAAATAAAAGAAAACGATATCCGCGATATCATTGAAAGATTCCATAATCTCGATAAAGAAACCGAGCGTGAACGCACAGAAAAATCCTTCTTTGTCCCCAAAGATGAAATTGTCGGTAACGATTACGACCTTTCAATCAACAAGTACAAAAAGACAGAATATGTGCCTATTGAATACCCCTCAACTGCAGAGATTATGGCAGACTTAAACGAACTTGAAATGAAAATAACAACAGGCCTTGCCGAGTTGGAGGAAATGCTTAATGGCTAAAAAGAAAAACAACCAAACGGTTGTTAATAACATTGAGTCTGTCAATGTAGATATTGATTACGATAAACTCGCAAAAGCAATTGTTAAGGCTCAAAAAATAGAGAAAGAACAACAAATTAAAGAAAAAGAACAAGCCTTTATTGAATGGCGCAATTCTTTGGGTTATAAAGAATATTCAAATAAAAACAAAATAGCAAGAAAGTTTTTGATAATTGGAAACAGAATAAAGGTTTTCTTTAAGTTAATGTTTCTTCCTAAAAACAAGAGAATAGAAACATCATTTTCTGCGATTTTTCTACAAACATTACTGATGGGCTTTTTCAACTTCTTAAAACACGCAACATTAATATTATCAATACTTTTTATTGGATTTATATTTTATCACCCAGAAATAGATTTTGAAAAACACGATTACATTGTTTTATCTGTTTTAGCAATTCTTTCGTTTTTGTATTCAAGGCTTTTCAGGCTGATATCAATAGAGATTGACCAAATGAATGATAAAGAGCAATTACTAAGTTTGTTTACTGCAGTTGTTGCTATTATACCGTTGGTTGAGATTGCTTTTAATTTTTTGAAAGGGGTGGGATAATGGCAAGATTAGGAG
>JAZUOL010000081.1:0-12392 GCA_045604605.1 Acutalibacteraceae bacterium
AGAAAACGAATCTTTAGATAGCGCACTTCGCAGATTTAAAAGACAGACTTCAAGAGACGGTGTTATTCAGGAAGTTCGTAAAAGAGAACACTATGAAAAACCCTCTGTAAAGAGAAAAAAGAAATCCGAAGCAGCTCGTAAGAGAAAGTATTAAGAAAATGAGATATGAAGCCTTATTTTTAGGTTTCATATCTTTTCTTTTTGGTTTTTTTATGATATTATTTATAATGTAATAATTTTGTTTTAATTTATGTTTACTCATTTCAGAGGCGTTTTTATGAGAGAAAAAGACACTACGATTAAATATATGTTTCATACGGTTCATGATATAACACCCGAATTTCTAAGAGAAATTGGTATTGAAGCCGTTGCTTTTGACTTGGATAATACTTCCGTTAAAGACTCAACTCTTACAACCATTCCAGGTTCAATTTCCTGGATTAAGACTCTTAAGAAAGCTGGTTTTAAGGTTGCTATAGTTACCAATACTCCTCATATAAGAGCTTTCTGGTTTTCAAGAGCTTTCGGTGCACCTTTTCACGCTTATTCAAAAAAGCCTCTTCCTCACGGAATAATTAAAATGGCAAAGAAGCTGAATGTTGACATTTCAAAAATTGCTATGGTTGGAGATCAGGTGCTGACTGATGTTGCCGCTGCAAACCGTTGCGGTGCAATTCCCATTCTTGTTGACCCAATTGAGAAAGAACGCCTTTTCAAAAAGCAATTTGAAAGAAGCAGAGCAAAGGAAAAACCAATCCGCGAAGCATTCATAAAGGAGCACGGATATTATGGAGAAAATAAATAAGCTTCAGGAATTTCTTAAAAACTCCCATGAGGCAATTCTTATTCATTCCCCTGAAAACAGAAGATATTTTACTGATTTCCCATCAACAGATGGCTACCTTGTTATAACAAAAAATGATGCTGTGCTTTTTGCTGACAGCAGATATATTGAAGCGGCACAAAAGAATGCTTCCTGCAAGGCTCAGTTGGTTACAAAAGCTTCTGTAGAAATAAAAGATTATTTAAAAGAAAATAACATTCTCAAGGCATACACCGAAAGAGATAGATTAACTGTCAGTATGGCAGATTTTTTCAAAACCGCCTTTCTGCCCTGCCGGGTAACACCATCCAAGAAGCTTGAAACCAAAATAAATGAATTGAGAATGGTTAAAACACACGAAGAAGTCGAGTGCATAAAAAAAGCGCAAAGCATTGCAGAGGAAGCATTTGAGCATATTCTTACCTTCATCAGACCCGGGGTTACAGAAAAAAGAATCGCACTTGAGCTTGATTTTTATATGCTTTCTCACGGTGCAGAGGCACTTTCTTTTGAAACAATTGCTGTAACAGGCAAGAAAACATCAATGCCTCATGGTGTGCCCGATGATACTGTTGTTGAAATCGGTGACTTTATAACAATGGATTTCGGTGCAGTGTACAATGGCTATCACAGTGATATGACACGCACTGTTGCAGTAGGCGAAGTATCTGCTGAGCAGAGAAAAATATATGAAATCGTCCTTTCAGCGCAAAAAGCCTCTTTGGAAATTCTTGAAAAAGGTATTTCCTGTAAGCAGGCAGACGCCGCCGCAAGAGATATTATAGCTGCTGCCGGATACGGTAACTATTTCGGTCACGGAACAGGTCATGGTGTAGGAATTGAAATTCACGAGCTACCAAATCTTTCACCCCGAAGTGATGCTATTCTTCAGGTTGGTAATGTTGTTACCGTTGAACCCGGAATATATATTCCTAATAAATTCGGTGTAAGAATCGAAGATATGGCACTTATAACCGAAAACGGATTTGAGAACCTTACCAATACTCCAAAGGAGTTGATAATCCTTTGAAATATGAAAACTTTGAACAATTGAAAGCAGATTGTTCAAACTGTAAAAGCTGTCCTTTAGGCGAAACGAGGACAAATCTTGTTTTCGGTGTTGGCAACGAAAATGCAGATATTCTTTTTGTAGGTGAAGGTCCCGGTGAAAACGAGGATTTGCAGGGTGAACCCTTTGTTGGTAAGGCAGGTCAGTTATTGGACAAATATTTAAATGTAATTGACCTTGACAGAAAAAAGAATATTTATATTGCAAACATCGTTAAATGCAGACCGCCTCAGAACCGCGATCCCAAGCCCGAGGAACAGGAAGTCTGCATTGAATGGTTGAGAAATCAAACAAGACTTATTAAACCTAAAATCATTGTATGCTTAGGCAGAATCGCGGCGCAAAAGCTCATTTCAGAAGATTTTCGGGTAACAAAACAACACGGAGAGTTTATTCAAAAGGGAAACATTCTTTTTATGGGTACATTTCACCCTGCCGCACTTCTCAGAAACTCTCTCAACAAGCCTGATGCGCTTTCGGATTTTCAAAAGCTGAGAGAAAAAATAAAAGAATTAAATATTGAAATCTAAAATGTAGGGTACGGTCTTGACCGTACCGAAGAAGGAGTTTTTTCTTATGGACAAAAAACAATTAATTCTCGATGGTAAAGCAATACTTGGTATTGAATTTGGTTCAACAAGAATCAAAGGCGTTCTTATTGATGACTGCGGAGAAGTTCTGGCAGTTGGCGCTTTCGATTGGGAAAACAGTCTTGTAAACGGCATCTGGACTTATGCAGAAGAGGAATTTTTTGCAGGTCTTAAGGGTTGCTATGCATCTCTTAAAAATGATGTTAAAGAAAAATATGGTGTTACTCTCACAGATCTTAAAGCAATCGGTATCAGCGGTATGATGCACGGCTATCTCCCCTTTAACGCAGAGGGTAAATTGATTTGTTCCTTCCGCACCTGGAGAAACACCCTTGCAGGTGAAGCAGCAAGTAAATTAACCGAGGCTTTTGACTTCAATATTCCTGACCGTTGGAGCATTGCTCATCTTTATCAGGCTATTTTGAATGGCGAAAACCATGTTAAAGATATTGCATATTTCACAACTCTTGCAGGTTACATACACACTCTTCTTACCGGTGAAAAGGTTCTCGGTATCGGTGAAGCATCAGGTATGTTCCCTATGGAAGACAACAATTACAGCGAAAAAATGCTTGATAAATTCGATGCACTTATTGAAGAGAAAGGCTTCCCCTGGAAAATCAGAGAAATTCTCCCCAAGGTTCTTGTTGCAGGCGAAAATGCAGGTGTTCTTACAGAAGCAGGTGCAAAGCTTCTTGATGAGGAAGGCGATCTTAAAGCAGGCATTCCTATGTGTCCTCCCGAGGGTGATGCAGGAACAGGTATGGTTGCAACAAACTCCGTAAGAGTTAAAACAGGTAACGTAAGTGCCGGTACTTCAGTATTTGCAATGATTGTTCTCGAAAAGCTTCTTTCAAAGCTTTATCGTGAAATTGATATGGTTACTACTCCCGATGGCGCACCTGTTGCAATGGTTCATTGCAATAACTGCACATCCGATATCAACGCCTGGACATATCTTTTCAAAGAAGTTCTCGACCTTATGGGTGCAGAATGTTCAATGGGAGATTTATTTACTGCTCTTTTCAAAAAATCTGCAGAAGCAGACAAAGACTGCGGTAATCTTCTTTCCTACAACTATTTCTCAGGCGAATTCCTTACAGGCTTTGAAACAGGTAAGCCTCTTTTTGTAAGAGAGCCTGACAGCAGATTCTCTCTTGCTAACTTTATGAGAGTGCAGACATTTACCGCATTCGGCGGAATCAAAATCGGTATGGAAATTCTTGATAAAGAGAATGTTGAAATTAATAAAATTCTCGGTCACGGTGGCTTCTTCAAAACTCCCGTTATTGGTCAGAGCGTTTTAGCCGCTTGCATGAATGCACCCGTTTCTGTTATGGAAACTGCAGGCGAAGGTGGTGCTTGGGGTATTGCTGTTCTTGCTGCATTCGCAGTTAATAAAGAAGAAAACGAGCTCTTCCCCGATTATCTTGATAACAAGATTTTTGCAACACAAAAAATGACAACCCTTGAACCTGATGCAGAAATCGTTGAATCCTTCAACTTGTTTATGGAAAGTTACAAAAAAGGTCTTTCCGTTGAAAGAGCAGCGGTGGAAATGTAATTTCAAGTTGCAAATGGCAAGTTGAAAGTGGCAAGTTTCGGGACCTGCGGTCAGCATTATAAAGTATTGCGAAGCCTATCATCCCTATTTGCTTTAGCAAATAGGGAGGGGGACCATTCTTGAATAACTTATATTTTAGGTGAGTATATTTCGAGTAAATATGCTCACCTCTATTTTTATGTTCAGTCGGAATGGTGGTGGGTTGCCCCGTTCCCTCTTCCCTTCGTAAAAGTATCGCGAAGCTTAATTACTAATTTCGAATTTCGCATTCCGAATTCCGAATTTTTACAAATTGCAACTGTTGGTTGCTAAATTTTAAACTCATATTGATAGACAAACGCCCTTTAAACATAGTATAATTAAGCCATAACAAAGGGGTGACAAACCATGACTCTAAGTGAAAAAATTTATGAATTACGAACCCAACACAACCTTTCCCAAGGAGATTTGGCAAACGAATTAAATGTTTCAAGGCAATCTATATCTAAATGGGAAAACGGCAACTCAACACCCGATTTAGAAAAAATAGTCAAACTTGCAGAAATCTTTAATGTATCTCTTGATGAGCTTATAAAGAATGAAGAAAAAGAAGAAACAATCGTAAATACTCCCGAAGAAAATCTCGCACCTGAAACCAACACCCGTAATAAGAAGATTGGTAAAGGACTTTTAATTTCAGGCGTAATTTCCATTTTCGTTTTTCTCTTATTAGGTCTTGGAATAACAGGATTTTTTATTGCAATTCCTCTTTTTGCTTGTAGTATTATTTATTACAAAGCTAAAACCAATCATTTCTTATGTTGTCTTTGGGCAATTATTCCTTTAGCAGACTTGTTTATACGATTTGCAATGGGCATAAGCTGGAGTGTAATAAAGCAAACTTTAGAATGGGAATATAGTTGGAATTATGGACGTTTGGCAATTGGTTGGGGGCAATTTGTTGTTATCTTATTCTTAATTATTTTTTCTATTGTTAAGCTTTCGAAAAATGATGTTGCAATAAACAAGAATTTCAAAAGGAATTTTATTGCGGCTGTTATCGGGTTTGCATTTTTGTTTGCAGGCGAATATTTAACATCGCCTTTAATTATAGAAAAAGCGATGAATTATACACATTTAGACATACAACAAACTATCTTTACAGTTATAAATGTAGTTTTCAGCATTTTCAGTTGGTTAAGAATATATCTGTTTGTGGATTTCGTGACAAAAGGTGTGCAATATATAAAAGAGAAAAAGAGTTTGACTGATTAAATTTTTCAATACTTTTACTTATTACATAACCATTGTACCACCCACCGCTAACGCGGTCCCCCCTCCTTTTTGCTTAGCAAAAAAGAGGGATAGAGTTTCGCTATACTTTTACATACTGGCGACTGGTGACTGGCGACTGGCATCTATTCCGGCATCTAAATAAAAAACTCTTGCATTTTATAAAACCTTGTGATATAATAGCAAAGCCTTATGACTCGGAGTATGGAGTAAGCCTATATTAAGGGCGTTCACCTACCATATTACTGGGTTATTTGGGAATATATTAATGAGGTGAAAAAAATGACACAGGCAGAAAAACAGGCAATCATTAAAGAATTTGCTACACACGAAGGCGACACAGGTTCTCCCGAAGTTCAGATCGCTGTTCTCACAAAAAGAATCAACGACCTTAACGCACATCTTAAAAACAATATGAAGGACCATCACTCTCGTCGCGGTCTTCTTAAAATGGTAGGTCACAGAAGAAACCTTCTTGCATACCTTCAGAAGACAGATATCGAACGCTATCGTGCAATCATTGCTCGTCTTGGTCTTCGTAAATAATTGTTTTTTTCGGGACAAACGGTTTTCCGTTTGTCCCGTTAGCCGTTTTTTTAGGCGTAAATTAAGTGCTTAAAAAGGCTTTCATTTTCACAATTTTTGTGGTATAATAGTATGTAATCCGCGGATTTAGGTTTTAGCGATAAAGAAAAGGACAAGCTTTTTGTGTTTTTCTTTGTTGCTAATCCATTGACGCGGAAATAAATAAAAAGAGGTAAAAATTATGTTTTTCAAAGACTTCAGAACTTTCGAAACAGAAGTTGCCGGCAGAAAATTAGTAATTGAAACCGGTAAAATGGCTGGTCTTGCAAACGGTGCTTGTCTTGTTCGCTACGGTGAAACAGAAGTTCTCTGTACCGCAACAATGGCAGATAAACCCCGTGAAGGCGTAGACTTTTTCCCCCTTTCCGTTGATTTTGAGGAAAAGCTTTATGCAGTTGGCAGAATCCCCGGCTCTTTCCAGCGCCGTGAGGGTAAGGCATCCGAAAAGGCTGTTCTCACATCTCGTGTTATTGACAGACCTATCCGACCCCTTTTCCCCAAGGATATGAGAAACGATGTTTCTGTTGTTGCAACAGTTATGTCCGTTGACCCTGACTGCTCACCTGAAATTGCAGCTCTCTGGGGTGTTTCCACAGCTATTGCTATTTCAAACATTCCGTGGGATGGTCCCGTATCAAGCGTTTCACTTGGCCTTGTTGATGGCAAATATGTTATCAACCCCACTCTTGAAGAGAGAGCAAAAACAGAAATGACTGTTACAGTTGCTTCAACTGACAGCCTTGTTGCTATGATTGAAGCAGGTGCAAACGAAATTTCAAACGAAGTTATGTTTGACGGTATTATGTTCGCTCACGAAGAGAACAAAAAAATCGTTGAATTTATCAAAGGCATCGTTGCTGAAATCGGCAGAGAAAAAATCCCCTTCGAATCCAACGATCCTTCAGAAGAGCTTTATGAAGCTATCAAAGCTTTCGCTATTGAAGATGTTAAGGTTGCTCTTGATACTGATGACAAGAGAATCCGTGACGAAAGACTTCTCCCCATCTACGATGCAGTTCATGCTGAATTTGATGAGAAATTCCCCGAAGAAGCAGACAAAATTGACGACTGCCTCTACAAACTTCAGAAATTTGTTGTTCGCCGTTGGCTTCTTGATGAAGGCAAACGTGTTGACGGCAGAGGTATCAACGATATCCGTCCTCTCAATGCTCAGGTTGACCTTCTTTCAAGAGTTCATGGTTCAGGTATGTTCACCCGTGGTCAGACTCAGGTTCTTTCAATAACAACTCTCGGTACTGCTCGCGATGCACAGCTTCTCGACGGTATTGACGAAGATGTAGAAAAGAGATACATCCACCACTACAATTTCCCCTCATATTCTGTTGGTGAAACTAAACCCTCAAGAGGCCCCGGCAGACGTGAAATCGGTCACGGTGCTCTTGCTGAAAGAGCTCTTCTTCCCGTTATTCCTTCAATGGAAGAGTTCCCCTACACAATCCGTGTTGTTTCCGAAGTTCTTTCTTCAAACGGTTCAACATCTCAGGGTTCAGTTTGCGGTTCAACTCTTTCTCTTATGGCAGCAGGTGTTCCCATTAAAGCTCCCGTTGCAGGTATCTCCTGCGGTCTTATTTCCGAAGGTGACCGTTTTATGACAATGGTTGACATTCAGGGTCTTGAAGACTTCTTCGGCGATATGGACTTCAAGGTTGCAGGTACAAAGAAAGGTATTACTGCTATTCAGATGGACCTTAAGGTTCATGGTCTTACTCCCGAAATCATCAAAGAAGCATTCCAGAAAACTTATGATGCTCGTATGTATATTCTTGATGAAATTATGCTTCCCTGCATCGCAGAACCCAGAGCAGAGCTTTCAAAATACGCTCCCAAGCTTCTCACAACAAAGATTGATGTTGAGAAAATCGGTGATGTTATCGGTAAACAGGGTAAGGTTATTCAGAAAATCTGCGCAGAATGCAACTGCAAGGTTGATGTTGAAGAAGATGGTACAATCTTTGTTACAGCAGTTGACATTGACGATGCAAACCGCGCTCTTGATATCATCAACACAATTGCAAACGACCCCGAAGTTGGCGCAATTTACAAGGGTGTTGTTACAAGACTTATGTCATTCGGTGCATTCGTTGAAATCGCTCCAGGTAAAGAAGGTCTTGTTCATATTTCTAAGCTTGATGTTAAGAGAACAGAAAAAGTTGAAGACTGCGTAAACGTTGGTGACGAAGTAATCGTTAAGGTTACAGAAATCGATGACCAAGGCAGAATCAACCTTTCAAGAAGAGATGCTCTTATTGAGGTTGAAGGTCTTGTTCCTGAAAACGATGACGAGCCCGAAAGAGAAAGACGTCCCCGTCGCAACAACTTCCACAAACGCGATAAAAGAGACTAATTTATAAAATTAAACCCACTCCGCAAGGAGTGGGTTTTTGTTTTATAAAAGACCTTTTATACTTTCAGTTATCTTTTTTGCTATATATGGATTATTCATTGTATAGATATGAATTCCGTCAACACCATTGGAAACCAAATCAACAATCTGGTCAATTGCAAAGGCAATACCTGCATCAATAAGTGCTTCGGGTCTGTTTTCATATTTCTGAATCATTTTAACAAATTTTCTCGGAAGACTTGCACCACACATTGAAACCATTCGCTCAATCTGATTTTTATTTGTAACAGGCATAATACCTGCAGAAATAGGAGCGGTTATTCCTGCTATATCGCATCTGTCACGGAAGCGATAGAAATATGAGTTATTAAAAAACAATTGTGTAACAATGCTCTGAGCACCGCAATCAACCTTATTTTTAAGATTTGCAATATCAACCTTGCCATTTGGTGCTTCAAAATGAGTTTCGGGATATCCTGCAACAGAAATTCCGAAATCACCTTTTGTCTTTATGTAAGAAACCAAATCGTTAGCGTGAATAAAATCTGTTTTGGGTTCAAAATCGGGATTCTTATCTCCGCGCAAAGCAAGAATATTCTCAATATTATTTTCTTTAAGCTCATTAAGAACTCTGTCAACATCCTCTTTTGTTGAGTTAACGCAGGTAAGGTGCGCCATTGCTTCAATTCCGTATTTATTTTTTATAAGAGAAGCAATATCGCAAGTATAATTATTTGCAGCAGAACCGCCTGCGCCATAGGTAACGCTTATGTAATCGGGACGAAGGCTCTGTAATTCCGCAATTGTATTATAAACAGTTTCAACGGAACCGGTCTTTTTAGGCGGAAAAACCTCAAATGACAAAACAGTTCTATCACTATTAAAAAGAGAAGAAATTTTCAAGATTATCACCCTTTCAAAAATCAGTTGGATTTCTTTTTTATATACTTAATCAAAACCACAATTGATGCACCAAGTAACGCGAAGACAACTACTGTCATCATAAATTTAACAGGAATAATATCATATATCTTATCGCCCAGAAGAGTTATAAGAATTATTCGGGGCATAACGCCGAAGAAAGATATTAAAATATATCTTAAATAACCCATATTACTTGCGCCAAAGAAAAGACTTACAAAGTCAATAGGGAAAACAGGCAAAAGCCTTGCAACATAAAGGTACGGTGTTTTTTTATCTCTTAATTCTATGATTTTTTCACCTTTTTTAGACTGCCTGAGTTTTTTCTCTACTCTTTCGCCACCTAAAAATTTACCGATAAAATAAGTTATATTCAGTTCGGCAAAAAGTCCGATTGCATTTACAAAAAGTCCCGGAGCAAAATCGAAAGCCATTCCCACTGCCATATAAAGCACCGAAGCAGGAATTACAAAAACAATTGCTTTGAGAGAATAAACTCCTACAACTGCTGCACCTGCTTCAAAAAGAGTATTTGTTTTTTCTACAAGTGCGCGAACATCTATATTAACAAGGTCATTATATTTAAAAATAATAACAAAAAGAATTGCAAGAACAAGAGCCGCTCTTAAACCAATGCCAACGGCACGTTTTACTTTATTATTCATAGTGCCGTCCTTTCGTCTGATTTAAAATCAAAGATTAATATGCACCAATTCTCCGCCCTGCTCTCTTGACTTATCAGCAAGGAAAATAACCTTGTGACCGGGAACAGAATCATAAATTGATGTGCAGGAAATAGAATGACTTTCACCACGCTGGAAATTGACAAAATCCTCTGTTAGTCTTTCATCGCCACCGCTATGACCCTCGCCTGAAATGTGACTCATATCAATTTTTTCTTTTTCATAATAGTTTGATTTTCCGGGGTTTTGCTTGCTTACCTCAATAAAGGCATTTTCAAACTCACCGTAAATCTCGCCCTTTGTACCCACAACGCGAACTGTTCTCAAAGGAGCAGGAGATCCACCAACCATATTATGAGTACCTGTTGCACCGCTCTTGAAATTAACGAGAACGCTCTGGTGGTCAACAACATCATTGTCGCATTTAAAAATACATCTTCCGTAATCACTGTGCATAAGAAGCTCTCTTCTCTGCTCATCTGTTGGGTTTTCAATATCTTCAATATCGCGCCAGACATAAACTGTCCACTCATTAGGATGGTCGAGATAAAGTCTTTTTGCGCTGAAATCACAAAAATCCACTCTCGGACAATCCACAAGACAACGTGTACCTGACTCCTCAGGTGCATTTTCGGGTGTAAACTGCATTTTTGAGCCAACAGATGAAACGCTTACAGGCTTATCGTCACCCATTAACCACATCATAATATCGAGATCATGGCAACATTTTGCAAGAAGCATTGATGTATGGCATTTTTTAGAGTTCGCCCATTTACCGCGGACAAAAGAGGTTGAAAGATGATGATAACTTACATTTTCAATTGTTTGAATGTTTATTATATCGCCAATTTCACCATTTAAAATCCTTTTTTTGATTTCTGAATAGAAAGGTGTATATCGAAGCACATGGCAAATCATAACCTTATTATTATTGCGCTTTACTACCTCAATTAAACGCTCCATTTCATCATCGTTCACTGCAAAGGGCTTTTCAAGAAGCATATCATAGCCTCTTTCGAGAAGAGGAATAGAGGTTTCAACGTGTTGCTCGTCCATTGTTCCGTTAATAACTGCATCTGCAAATTTAGGCACTTTTGCAAGGTCTTCTGCAGAATCAAAGCAGAATTCATCTGAAAACCCGAATTTTTCGCTAACCATTTTCTGACGGTATTTATCAGGGTCTGCAACACCCACAATTTTAAGCTTATCCGGGTATCTTAAAGAGAAATCGGCATAAGCCATAGACCTATGCCCTGCTCCTACTATTATTGCTGTTACGGGATTGTTTGCCATAAAAATCACTACCTGTGAGAAAAATTATCTGAGTTTGTTTTATTTTGTTAAATCAATTGCCATTATATTTTCGCCAAAGCCCTTGAAAATTGTTTTGAAGCCGTTTCTTTTATAAAAACGAATTGCACCATGATTCCAGATGCCTGCAATCAGCATTACGCCTTTTATATTTTTTGATTTCAAATCCTCTAAAAGCATCTGAATCATTTTAGATCCATATC
This sequence comes from Acutalibacteraceae bacterium, assembly GCA_045604605.1. Lineage (GTDB taxonomy): Bacteria > Bacillota > Clostridia > Oscillospirales > Acutalibacteraceae > DTU089. Next base: position 11,387 of record JAZUOL010000081.1, read on the forward strand.
CACCGTTCTGATACTCAGGAAGCAAATCAATGTGCAGATGTGCCGGATATTTACAACTGTAAAATGTATATGGTACAGGAAAAAACCAGCTTCTTCTTCCGCTTTTTTTATCTAATTTATAAATTTCAGGAACATCAACTTTTCTGAATACCTTACTGAACCTGCGATAATCGGGTTCACATAGAATATAACCGACTGCTTTATCGCTTTCATCAACAAGAACAAAGCAGGAATCATAGCATTCACGGGCATAATAGGTAGAAAACATACTTGACATTAATCTGCCTACTGCCTCATCATTTATGCTCTTTTCTCCTGCAGTCATTCGGCAGACATATTCAACATCTTTAATATCGTCTGCTCTCATTCTTCTGATAGTTGCCATTACTGCACATCTCCTGAAGATTTTTTTCTTCTTTTTACATGTTCTCTTGTTCCGTCGGGACGCTGAATAACTGTGTTATCAAGAGTATTTACAAGAGACTCTCTGAAAGCAGCAACATATTCTGCACGTAGAGCCTTTTGCTCTATTTTCTCTTCTTCAGTCAATTCCTGCTCACGAGATTTACGGGCAAGAAAGTTTATTCTGTCAATTTTTTCGGGAGTAATCATAACAATTTCCTCTATATAATAAATTCAATATATTTACATTAATGTAGTATAGCACATATTTTATTTTTTGCAATGAGTTTCCAATAAAATAAAAGCAATCGAATTTTTTTCGATTGCTTTACCTTATCACTTTCTGAACACAAACAAATACTCATGTGCAATCAACAAAAAATTGTATTTTACACTATTTGTTTTCCAATATCCTGTTGCTTTGCAGTTGTGTTGCTCTTTGATTATAAGCTCTTTAAGTTTGAATCCTGCATCTTCAAAGATACGCATCACTTCAAATGACATAGGTATCATATGACCTTTTTGACGAGTATCACCCATGAGTATTGCACAGAATTTATCATCTTTAAGAACTCGATAACTCTCTTTAGCAACCTTTTTCATT
>JAZUOL010000082.1:0-30602 GCA_045604605.1 Acutalibacteraceae bacterium
CTGGCGGTGAGTTGCACTTGCAGGGTGTAAGCAACAGCTTCTTGCATCTGCAACATGAGTTTCAATGGCGATGAGTCTGGGCTTTTTCATAAACTCTTCTGCGGCTTTTCTTCCGCCCTTAACACCGAAGGAAACAACACCACAAGTTCCGTTGGGAAGGTATTTTTGAGCAAGCTTATAATATTTATCGTTTTCAAGACCTGCATAGGTTACCCATTCAATTTTATCGCTTGCTTCAAGGAATTTTGCAACTGCAAGACCATTTTCGCAATGTCTTTTCATACGAACGTGAAGGCTTTCAAGACCAAGATTAAGATAGAATGCATTCTGAGGAGATTGGATTGAACCAAAATCTCTCATAAGCTGTGCTGTAGCTTTTGTGATGAATGCGCCTTCTTTGCCAAAACGCTCTGCATAGGTGATGCCGTGGTAACTATCGTCAGGAGTGCAAAGACCGGGGAATTTTTCTGCATGAGCCATCCAGTCAAATTTACCTGAATCAACAATGCAACCGCCAACTGCAGCACCGTGACCATCCATATATTTTGTTGTGGAATGAGTAACGATATCAGCACCCCATTCAAAAGGACGGCAGCCAACAGGCGTAGCAAATGTGTTGTCTATAATAAGCGGAACGCCGTGAGCGTGAGCTGCTTTTGCGAATTTTTCTATATCAAGAACAGTAAGTGCAGGGTTTGCAATTGTTTCACCGAAAACCGCTTTTGTGTTAGGACGGAAAGCAGCGTTAAGCTCTTCCTCTGTGCAGTCGGGAGAAACAAAAGTAAATTCAATACCCATTCTCTTCATTGTAACAGCGAAAAGGTTGTATGTTCCGCCATAAATTGTTGCGGAAGAAACAATATGGTCACCGCAGGAAGCGATATTGAATATAGCGTAGAATGATGCTGCCTGACCTGAAGAGGTAAGCATAGCAGCGGTACCGCCTTCAAGTTCGCAGATTTTTGCTGCAACAGAGTCATTAGTAGGGTTCTGAAGACGGGTGTAGAAATAACCGCTTGCCTCAAGGTCGAAAAGCTTACCCATATCTTCGCTTGTTGCATATTTAAAGGTTGTGCTCTGGATAATGGGAATCTGACGAGGTTCGCCGTTACCGGGGGTGTAGCCACCCTGAACACATTTAGTTTCTATTTTGTAATCACTCATTTTAATCATCCTTTCGCCAGGAAATAATATCCGATTTAGTCAGTAAGGAAAATGCACCAGTAGAAAGTGCGACCATCCTTGGAATATGCACCCACACCAAATTTCCTGAAATTTTCACTGCATAGAGCTTTTTTGCTTTGCAGGTCTTCTGTTAATGCTTTGAGAGTTTTGGTGTATTCGTAGGTTGATGGTATAATTATTTTGTCTGCGACTGTATATGCTATACCTTTTTCATCAAGAAGCTTGAAATAGTATGAACCATCTTCACGGGCGAGAGCAGTGCCTGTTTTTGTGGCATATTCTTTTGCGGCTTCTCTTGCAGCGCTACAAAGTGTTTTTGAAAGCTTTAAGGTATGGTTTTTCTTGTTATCTTCCAATCTGTACTGATTTAATTCTTTGAGGAACATTTCCTCGTTTTCGTCAAATTCGTAGCCTGTCATAGGCTCTTTGAAAATTTGCCCTGCAGCAAGCTTTAAAATAAGACGAGCATCCAATGTGGTGATTTCATTATCTTTGTCTATGTCAGTTGCATCAAAATCCATACCTATAATCTCACCATCATAGATTTTTGTTGCAATGGAAAGGGCAAGGAGAGCATCTTGAGTAGTGACATAGGCATCGTTATTTATATCGCCGAAAACCCGCTTTATTTCTATTGCTAAAAAAGATATGGTAGATAACGAAAGTATTGCGGTTACGACCAATGTAACGACTGCAATTTTAAAAGTTTTTTTCATAGAAACACCTTTCTGACAAGGTACAATAACCTACTTTAACATATTTAAATAAATTATACTATATATAAAATAAAAATGCAACGAGTAATTTGTGAATAAATTCTCGTTGCATTTTTTGTGAGTCGGATTATTCTCCTAACAGATTGCACTCGTTTATAAGGTTGTCTTCAAGAATAAAACCTTTAGCCTCAAATGGTGCGAATTGGACTTTAAATTCATTGCCTTTTATTGTTATTTTTGCTTTTCCTTCAGTTTCAGAAGAATTGAAAAGGCGGATTAAAATTTTCTCTTTCTTTAATTTTTTATATGCAGAAAGGAGGATTTTATTATTGTCAATTGAGAAGGTTGTATCAATTATTTCACCATTTCCCGAGGGGAAGAATGATAGAGCGTAAGGTGGCTGATTGAAAATTTCTGCTTCTCGGTCAATAGTTTCGAGCTGTGGAGTTAATCGGTAAGAAAATTCTCTTTCTCCCATATCAATATGGTTGTGGAATCTGTCATTGTCAGTTATAGGCCTTTGGTTGATAGGATGAGCAGAATAAACCGGAGTTCTCATAAGGGTTATGTTGAGAACATTATCTTTTGCGCTACCGCCATAAGTACTGCTGTTTATAACAGCAAAACTTATATTTTTATCCTTAAATGCACACCATTTCTGATATGTTACTTCTTTTTCTTCTTTGAGAAGCTTTTCTTTACCGTAAGCGGTCTGACCGATGAATTCAGGATTTTCTGAATCGGTTTTGAAAGAGAGCTTATAAAGTGTGTTTACATCATTTGCGAATATTTTTATGTTTGTATCAATATAGATATCTTCTTTGGGGAGTGAGTATGTAACAACTGCAAATGAGTTTCGATTCTTAAAGGTTGCCTGAATTTTAGCTCTTACTTCGCCGTTTTCGATTACGTGAACGTTTTTGCAATCTGCATCAGGGTAACCGGAAAATTTATTGGCATCTTCTTTTGAAAGAAGATTGAAAGTGCCGATTTTATCGTAGAAACCATCATTAGTCATTCCCCAAGGATCCTCGTTATCCTTGTAAACGAGTATTTGGCTGCTGTTTTCTTTGAGAAGATTCACACCATATGCTTCGTATTTGTCAATGAGCCCCGTTTCTTTGTTAATAAGAACAAGGGTGTTCTTGTTTTCAAAAACAAAATGAGTATCGGTTTCTTTTAAAGGTGCAATGGGTCTTTTGTCGATTTTTTCAACGTGCAGTTCGCAATCAAAACGGTTTATGCTCATAGGCTTTAATTCAGCTCTGAAACAAATTCTTTTGCGCCAATCCATAGTTAAACTGCTTGATTCTTTTTCGTTTTGGCAGGGGAGGTAATTGCCGCTTTCATCGCGGATTTTAACCAAAGTTGTTTCGCCTTCGTTCCAGTTCTGGTCTGCAAGCTGAAATTCTGCTTGGATTTCTCTTGTAACAGAATATGGGTGAGGATTGAAAACAATAACCGGAATTTCTCCGTCAATTGCCTTCTTTTGTCCCTCGCAAAGCTTGAAAAAGGCTTTTGCGGTAAGACGGGAAACGATTTCTCTTCCGTAGCCTAAAAGACGGAGCACCTCATTTTCACCATCTTTAATCATAGTTCCGGGGAGAATATCGTGGAATTGACTGAAAAGTAGAGCTTTTTCTGCGGATTTCAGTTCTTTTTCATCGTAATCCACACCGCTTAAAGCAAGCATCTTTTCACAGGTTACAAGCTCGTTTTCAAGTGCTCTGTAATTCTTTTTGATTTGTGCCATTGTGGTATAACATCCTACCATACAGTGAACCAGAGATTTGGAATATGTGTTAAGCTCTTTTGTGTCAACTTCGGAAAAGTAATTTTCGCAATAGGAATGCTCAACAATTATTTCAGGATGAGATTTAATATATTCTTCGATGCTGTCAAGGTCAATTTTTGATGGTCCGCCACCATGGTTGCCTACACCCCACAGCATTAAGTTTGCTCCGTCATGGGAATCGTTTAAAAATCTGTCGATTTTTTTCGTTACCTCACCTCTGGCACAGTTGTAGCCGCCCCACATAGAATGACCGATAATTTCGCTACCGTCATAACCCTTCCAAATAAAGTCTGTATCATCTCCAACAATGTTGTGAGGGCGCATAAATAAGTATGAGTGGTAGCCGGTTTTCTTTAATATCTGAACAAGGCCGCGAGTGTGACCGAATGGGTCAAAGTTTATGGCAGTTGTGGGCTTAACACCGAATTTCTCTTTAAAATAGCTGCTGCCGATCTCAATCTGACGAAGAAAACCCTCTGCGGATGGCATTGTGCAGTCTGGTTGGAGATACCAACCGCCCATAATACGCCATTTTCCTTTTTTTACAAGGCTCTGGATTTTCTTGAAAAGTTCAGGTTCGTTTTCTTCAACCCATTCATAAAGAACGGATTCATTATGATTAAAAATAAAGTTGTCATATTTTTCGCAAAAGTCTGCAGCAACACGGAAGGTTGAAATTGCTTCTGCGATACCTTCGTTTTTTGCCCAGAGCCAGATAGGGTCACGATGGGCGTTGCATAATAAATGGATTTTTTTCATAAAAACACCTCGGGGGAATTTAGAGTGAATGGATTCGAACCACATATGGTTTAATACAGACACTTTTCCCTGTAACATCGTTAAAACTCTTGAAAGGAGAAAGCCTTCCTGCGAGTTTTGCCTTGTTACAGACAAAATTGCCAAGTATTAAACTTCGCAGAACCTGAAATGCCTGAATTTGCGTACATTGGGGATTTTCTTTGGCGAAGTAATACTGTCGTATTGCGAGACAAAAAAATTACAAAGGTGCGTGAATTCGGACATTTAAGGCATATTGGGTTCGAATCCATTCACTCTGAATCGGCGAGGTCAAAAATGGTATTTTCAAGTCTTTTATTCATATACGCTTTTTTGCCGATATGTCTTATTTTCTATTCTCTTATGAAAGGCATAAATGGTAAAAATATCGTTTTGCTTATTTTCTCACTCCTCTTCTACACCTGGGGTGAGCCTGTTTATGTTTTACTACTTTTATTTATGACCTTCTGGGATTGGTTTTCTGCTCTTCTCATTGAAAAAGCAGATTCAGACAGTAAAAAGAAATTCTGGTTAGTAGTTTCCATTATAGTCAATTTAGGTCTTATCGGGTATTTCAAATACACAGGCTTTATTCTTACTAACATTCAAAGCATTTTCGGTATTCCTGAAATTATACCAAAAATCGCTTTACCCATCGGAATTTCATTCTACACCTTCCAATTGCTTTCTTATGTTATTGATGTTTACAGAAAAGAAGTTCCTGCTCAGAAAAACTTTTTCTGGTTGCTTTTATATTCAAGCCTTTTCTATCAATGTATCGCAGGTCCTATTGTCCGTTACAGCGATGTACAGAGAGAAATTAATGAAAGAAAAGTTAATTTGCCCGAGGTTGCAACCGGTGTTACCCGTTTTGTAACAGGTCTTGGTAAAAAAGCTTTGATTGCAAATGTGTGCGGCTCACTTTCTGACCAGCTTTTAGTTTCTGATGCTTTAATGAGCAGTTCCTTTGAAAGCGCAATTGCGGAGCTTTCTTCAAGGTCTGCAATAGGTCTTTGGTTTGGTGTTCTTTTCTACAGCTTACAGATTTATCTTGATTTCTCTGCATATTCCGATATGGCAATCGGTATGGGACTTATGGTTGGTTTCCATTTTAAAGAAAATTTCAACTACCCATATATTGCAAAATCCGTAACGGATTTCTGGAGAAGATGGCATATTTCATTAAGCACATTTTTCAGAGATTATGTTTACATTCCTCTTGGCGGTAACAGAAAAGGCAAGTTCAACACATACCGAAACCTTTTCATTGTGTGGCTTCTTACAGGTCTTTGGCATGGTGCCAGCTGGAACTTTGTTCTTTGGGGACTGTTCTTCTTCGTGTTCCTTGTTATTGAAAAAATCGGGCTTTTGAAAATTCTCGAAAAAATCCCTGCATTTTTCAGTCACTTGTATCTTCTTATTGTGGTATTTTTCGGATGGATACTTTTCCGTTTCTCTGATTTCAGATACATTCCCGTTGTTATTAAAGGGCTTTTCGGCTTAAACGGTAACTCTTTTATTGACTTTGAAACAAGAACACTTTTAATCGGCAACATTATTTTTATTATTGTTGCTCTGTTCAGTGTTACACCAATTGTAAAGAGATTTTCATTGGCTTGTCAAAGTAGCGAAAGCGGTTCTTTTCCTGCTGTTTTGTACAAAGCTTTAAGTATAATTTTACCTTTGGGTATTCTTTTCCTTTCAACTCTCGCTCTTGTTGGCGACAGCTATAATCCGTTCCTTTATTTCCAATTCTGATTTACACACCCACCCTCTTGCGGTGCCCAAAATTCTTTGTTCGCTATTCGCTTCACAGAATTTTGACCGCTACGCCAACTCACACTCCCTGCATCCGCCACCGGCGGCGGTCGTGTTCCTTGCCCCCTTCGCCAGGGAGGCGAGTGAACCTAATCGCACTAAACAGTATTTTATTAATCGAGGTTTTTTAATGATTTATGACAAACCGAGAGATATAGACTTTCGTCTGTTCCCTCATACCAATGGCAAAAAACGCCTGAAGAAAGAAAAACAGAATATTAACAAAACTCTTGCGGTTAAGGTTGTTGCATTTTTCCTTATGCTTTATGTGGGAGCAACGCTCTCGTTTATGATACCTTTACGCCCCACTTATTCCGAGTCAGAAAAAAGAGATTTAAAAGAATTTCCGGCATTTTCTTTTCAGGCAATTATTTCGGGAAGTTATTTTGACGATATAAGCACATGGTTTTCAGACACTTTCCCCTTCCGCGAGCAATTAACAAAGCTTAACACATCAATTAAAAAGCTTTCTGGATTTGACTCAATTGCCATACATGGTGATGTGGATGTTGGTGACGAAATCCCTGATGCGCCTATGGACATTCCTGTTACGGAAGAACCTCAAACGGAGGTTGAAATAACAGCTCCTGAAACAACTTTACCTCAAACAACTGAACCGCCTGCAACTCAGGAAAGCGAAGAACCCAAGCCCAATATAAAAACACAGTCCTTGGGTGCAATTCTTGTGGCAGGAAACAGCGCATATGAATACTACAACTTTTCAAACAAGCTTGCTCCTGTCTTTATAAATTGCGTAAGTAATATAAAAAGTGCATCAGGAAACAAATCAAATGTTTATTCACTTTTGATTCCTACAAGTATGGATATTACGCTTCACGATTCCATAAGAAAAGATATTAATTCTTCTGACCAGAAGAAAGCGCTTGACTACTTCAACTCCTCTTTTAAGAACGTTACTGCGGTTTCAAGTATTTACGATACCCAGAAAGCTCACAAAAGCGAATATACCTATTTCCGAACAGACCACCATTGGACCGCTCTCGGAGCATATTATGCATATGAGGATTTCTGCAAAGCAAAGGGAATCACTCCTGCGCAAATAACAGATTATTCTACAGTTTCTTTTGACGGATTTTTAGGCTCGTTCTATTCAAGCTCGGGGCAAAGCTCCGCCTTGGGTAACACACCTGATACGGTTGTTGCATATCTTCCCAACAACAATGTTGAATGCAATCTGACCGAGAGCAACGGAAAGCAATACAAATGGGATGTTATAAGTGACGTTACAGAATATGCACCTAACTTAAAATATCTCACCTTTATCGGTGGCGACCAGGCTTTAGTTAGCATTAAAAATCTTGATATTGAAGAAGAAACAAGCTGCCTTGTTATTAAAGAAAGCTATGGCAACGCTTTTGTTCCCTTCCTTATTCCTCACTACAAAAACATCTATGTTATAGACCCGCGTCATTACAAAGGCACATTAAGTGATTTCACCAACAATAATCAGATTGACGACATCATTTTCCTTGCCAACGTTTCCACAACAAGAAATGAAATTTATATTGACGCAATGAAAGGGTTTATACAATGATTAAAAGGTTATTCAGAAAATGGATTTCTGAATAACCTTTTTTAGTTATCTGATTGTTAATTTGAAGCTTTCTTCATTTCCGCTTATAACTATCTCAATTGCGCTTTCATCTCTTACTGTGTAAGGGATTTCGGTGCCGTTAAGGGTTACTTTATAATCCTTCTTTTCATCATTCATAGCGACAATTACAGTGAATTTTTCGTTGTTACCGTAATATTTGAACTCTGCTTCAAAGGATTTGTTATCATCGGAAAAAGCTTGTTTTTCAACCCACACATCAAAGCCTGTGTTAAATGTACCTGCTTTATAATATGCGGCAGTCCACAGGTTAATGGGTGCGGAAAGTCCGCCGAAGTTGTGGAACCAACCACCTCTGCCTGTTACAACATTAACCATTTCAAAGGTATAATAGGAATATTCAACTTCGCGCTTCCATATATCAAGAGCAAGCTTTGCGATTGTGTATGCGAAATCGCTTTCGCCCATATCAAGCATTGTTTTCCAGATAAACCACTGATGAGGGAACCACACGTGGCCGTTCCAATAGCCGTTCACCATAAAATACCCTGCAGTCATATCAACTGCACTGATACCATAGGGTGAAAGCATTTCCTTGGGATTCGATAAGTGGTCAATAATTCTCTTTTTCTGATTATCGTCACAAACTCCTGCAATTATGGGATAGATACCATCAAGACCTTTGTTCACATTCTCCCCTGTTGAAGTTCTGAAAATCTCTGTGGGCTCATAATTTTCATCGTGGAGAACATAGGAATAATAGCCACTTTCTTCGTCCCAGGAGTACTTGTTAAGAGCATCGCTGACTCGTTTGATATCTTTGTCATACTCTGCGCTATCTTCTGTTTTACCAAGCGCCAAAGCCACCATTCTGAGAATCTTTGCGCAACGGATTAATTGAGAAGATGAAATTACGGGTGCTGCCTTATCACGAAGATTTTTATTCATCATTTCAACCTGAGCAGGATAATCATCCATACCACTTGTTGAATAGAAATAATCATAGGTTGTTGTAAGACCACTCTTGAACTTTGCAGTTGTTGAACCTCTCACTTTACCTGCGAGAAAATCGTAATAAAGCTTTGCTCTCGGGTAAAGAGAAAGAAGCTTTTCTTTATTGTTATTTTTCTTTAAAAGCTCAAGATAGAGATACATCTGCACAGGAACAGGTGAGCCGTGGTGAAGGAAGGCATAATCAGGATTGCTTTCATCACTGAGATATGTATCAAGAATATAGTGTGCATATTCCTCTGAAAGCTCTGCCATACCAAGACCAATAAAGCCTGAATCCCATGTATAAAGGCAGTCCCAACGCTTACCCGGGGTATGATGAATTATATTTTCGCCGTGCTTATAGATGGGGTAAACAGTATTCACCATAAGAGTTGAAGCAAGAATTCTATTACTCAATTCGTACTTTTCACCATTTTTATTATAGTTGAATTTAATAGCTTTTTCTTTCTGCCTGAGATAGATTTCTTCGTATTCATTTTCACTTAAATACTTGGTTTCATTCTTGCTGATAACTGCATATTCAATGTGGCTTTCCCCTGCACCAACAAAAATAGTATGAACTATTGCATTATGGAAAAAGCCTTCGTCACTATGTTTACGGGAGAAGGTTTCCGTAAAGCTTTCCAGAACATCGTCAAAGGTAACATCAGAGTTTGAAAGACGGGCAGTAAGGCAGTCTTCAAGAGCACCTGTTTCTATTTTTCTGAAACGGGTGTTGTCATTGAATGTTCTCAAGGTATATTCTCCGTCAATGTTTTTATATTTTAACTTTGCGGTGAAGCCCTTGTCATTTTTCTCCTCTTTAATTTGAGGAAGGGTTTCGTTCTTCTTTTTGAAAACAGATACTTTAGGTAAATCCTCTTTTTCCACAAAGCAAAGGAAGTCAAATTCAATTGCACCCTCACCCTCTGAAACGAAGGAAAGCTTCAAATCACCTTTCTTTATTTCCCCAAAAGGAATTGCCGCAATTTTAAGGTCATCAGTTGCAATAAATGTAACTACCTTATCATCATTTATGGTGAAAACTGCATCATCTTCACCGGGAATAAGGTTAACACCTACCATCTGACCCTGTTCATAATGAAGATCACTTGTACGATAACGAATAAGAAGAAGAGCATCGTTATAATCCTCTTTAACATCAAGAGTATAGGAAACTCTGTCCCCTTTTTCATAACCGAAGGGTTTGATTACTTTATGGGGCATGTGCCATTTGCCCACTCTGTCACCAAGACCTGTTTCATTCACAAAATCAGAGCTACGGAATTCCCCCTTTTTAAAGCCATCGGGATTTTCTTCATCCCAGGGACGAGGTGAATTATAAATATATTCATCGTAATCAGTTGCTTCCTTATAGGTGCATTTTTCAGGTGTTACAAGCCTTGTATAATGGGTATAGGGATATTCAATTGAACTGAAATAGTTAATAAGGCAGTTCTGCACAAGCTCTGAATTATTTACTATCTCTGTTCTTACCAGAGTGCTTTCCTCGTCAATTTTTGAATAGGAAACATCGGCATATACCTTATCTTTCCATTCAAGGTCGTAACGATAGGAATAGAATGAATAGTCACCACTTGCAAGCCAAGGGTGGCAACCTGAGGGTACAGTTACATTGGGAACTTTTATATCTCCTCCGAAAATTGCAGGTGCTACAGTGAAATCAAAACGGATACCGCTTTTGAAACTATGCTCTGCTATTCGGGAAAGCCCCATATATTTTTTGCCATAAGGTCCCCAGGCAGGGAAACATTTTGAATAAACCATAAAAACAACCTTTCGGGAAAAATCTGATGAACTGATTATATCAGTTAACAATATGGAAAACAAGATAAAAAACAAAGAAACAAGCTCCAAACCCGAAAATTCAGAACTTGTTCCTTTTGTTATGAATGGAAATCTAATGACTAATATATAAATTAATGTTTATTTCAGGAGTTTTCTTCTGTACTGCCACAGCTACTGCAACAACTGCAGTTGCCCGAGCACTTCTTTGCATCGGGGCAACCGATACATTTAGCACCGCTTTTTTTCGCTTTTATCACATAAGCAAGTGCCGCACCGATTATTACAGCAAGAACTGCTATAATGATAAAATTGTCCATACTCAAGCTCCTTTTTAATTTCTTTTATTTTGTTACTGCCTGTCTCTTAGTTTTGTTTGCTTTTTCTTCTTTAAGTTTTTTGTTTGCTTTAACAATAAGAACCACAATAATTGCAACAAATACTGCAACTGCAATCAATCCACCAAGGAAGCCTTTACCAAATGCACCTGTTGTAACAAGTGTACCAATCTGATATACAAGGAAACCGATTGTGAAGCCAACGCCCATCTGGAAGCCAATTCCACCCCATAACCATTTTGCACTCTTCATTTCAGAGTTCATTGCACCCATTGCTGCGAAGCAAGGTGGTGTAAAAAGGTTGAACATAAGGTAAGCAAGCCCTGCAACCTTTGTGATTGCGAATGCAGATGCAACCTCTGCCCCTGCGCCTTCCATAAGGGCAAGCTCCTCTGTATCAATAAGGTTTTCAAGTCCTACGAAACAAACTGCCAATGTACCAACAACATTTTCCTTTGCGATGAAGCCTGTAACTGCCGCTGCTGCAAGTTGCCATGAAACAACGCCTACAACGGGAATGAGAAGGTAGGAAACAGGACCTGCAACAGAAGCGAGAATTGACTGGTCTGCACTTTCTGCTACTTGGAAATTCCACGAGAATGTCTGCATAATCTGAACTGCAGTGTTGCAAAGAAGAATAATTGTTGCGGCTTTAATTATGTACGCCTTGCCTCGGGAGAGCATTGAGAGTGTTGCTCTTTTAAGGCTGGGAACCTTATACTCGGGAAGTTCAATAATAAAGAATGATTTTTTCGCTTTATTACCTGTTATTTTATTTATAAGCAATGCACCGATAAAGATAATGAAAATACCCGCAAAATACATAAGAGGTCCTACCCAAGAGGCATCTTCAAAGAATGCACCTGCAAAAAGAGCAATAACAGGAAGCTTTGCACCGCAAGGCATAAAGGGTGCAAGCATTGCGGTTGCTCTTCTTTCGCGCTCATTACGGATTGTTCTGCAAGCCATAACACCCGGAATTGCACATCCTGTGCCGATAACAAAAGGAATAATAGATTTACCGGAAAGACCCACTCTTTTGAAAATAGGGTCAAGAACAACAGAGGCTCTTGCCATATAACCGCAATCCTCAAGGAGAGCGATAAGGAAATACATTACCATAACGAGAGGAAGGAAGCCGATAACAGCAACCACACCGCCGATTACACCATCTACAAGAAGTGCGGAAAGTAAGGGATTTGCATTTGCGAGAAGGTCGCCAACATACCCCTGACCGCTTTCAAGAATTCCAACGAGCCCATCTGCAATCCACACACCCGGACCTGCCTGAGAAATCCAGAAAACAAGGAACATTACAACTGCAAAAATCGGAATTCCGAGCCATTTATTAGTAAGGATATCGTCTATTTTATCCTGGAAGTTTTTTTCTTTAGTGAGAATTTTGCGGGTTTCAACTGAAGAAACAATACCGTTAACAAAGGTAAAACGTTTTTTGTCCGCTTCTTTTACTGCATCTTTATTTGTAAGGTCTATTCCACCCTGGGTATAAGGCGCAACCTGACCGCTACCCTTTTTAAGAGCTACTTGCTTGATAAGGTCTGCAAGTCCTTCGTTTTTAGAAGATGATGCAACAGTTTCAACAACGGGACAGCCCAATTTTTCTGACAATGCCTTTGTGTCAATTATAGTATTTTTCTTTTTATTGACATCGCTTTTATTAAGAGCAACAACAACGGGAATACCTAATTCCAGAAGCTGAGTTGTAAAGAAAAGGCTACGGCTTAAATTAGTGGCATCCACAATATTAATAATAACATCGGGCTTTTCATTTTTTACATAATCACTTGTTATACTTTCTTCAGATGTAAAGGGTGACATTGAATAAGCACCGGGAAGGTCAACGGCAATCATTTCTTCCGAGCCATTGTAGAGACCTTTTTTTACGGGACTTTCTTTCTTTTCTACCGTAACCCCTGCCCAGTTGCCGACTTTTTCATTTCTGCCGGTAAGAGCATTATACATTGTGGTCTTACCACTATTGGGGTTACCTGTTAATGCAACTCTCACTGTAATTCCTCCTTATTCCACCATAAACTCAAAACTCCAAGTTAGCCATTGCTAACTCAACCTCAGAAAAAATAGCAGTTGACCAATCAAATCTTTTCAGATTATGATTGCTTCTGCCAACTGGCTATCAATGTTGTAGCGGCTATCTTTAATAGATACCACACAACCACCTTTTTTATGGGCAACGACTGTAATAGGTTCGCCACTGTAGCAACCTAAAGAGAAAAGGAATGAATCCAACTCTTCATCATCAGTAACAATGTCCTTGATGATGTACTCTGTACCCTCCTGAGCGTTGTTCAAGTTCATAGTTTTCGCCTCACGAAAATTCGTTAGAGTTAGCCTTTGCTAACTGATACATATTCTAACACCACATTTTTACATTGTCAAGCATATTTTCCCAATAATTTTATTTTTTTTATTTTTCATCATTTTGTTAAATTAAGCAATGCATTGATAAATATTTTTGTTTAAATATTACCTTAAATGTTGAAGAAATATGTTATTTACTCGCCAACCTTTTTAAAATTTTGAAACAATTATCTGTTTTCAGCCTTGAATATCCGACAATTGTATGATAAACTTGCATTGTCGATTTCATACACTTGACGGATTTCTTAGGAGAATAATTATGGCTGAACACAGAAAAATGAATAATAACGATCGTCGCGTAAAAAGAACAAAAAAAGTTCTTCACGATGCTCTTTTAACCTTACTTAATGAAAAATCAATAAATGAAATTACGGTTACGGAGCTAACAAATCTCGCTGACGTCAACAGAGCAACCTTCTATTTTTACTACACCGACCTTATCGATATGCTTCAACAAATTCAAAACGAGGCTTACGATGCTTTTACCGAGGTTATTCAAAAAGCTACTATTCATGTTTCCACCATTGAAGGCTTCACCGAATATGCCGAAAGGCTCTTTAATTTCTGTAAAGAAAACGAGGCTCTTGTAAGATTTATAATTAACAATGATGTTAATAACAGACTTTATACCTATATCCGACAGTTGATGCTGACAAACATACCCAACACGAAAGAAATTTTCGGCGAAAATAATCCGGCAAAATACCTTTCCAATTATGTTATTACTGCTATGATAGGTATCTGCATAGACTGGATGGATGACGGAATGGAAATCCCTGCACATGAGCTTGCAAAGCTTTGTGCCAATGTATATATATATGGTTCATACAAAACCAAACAGCTTTACACATCCTATAGTGATCCGAACCTGTCTAAATAAAAATAATCGGTGTTTCAATTTGAAACACCGATTATTTTTATTCAACTGATTTAAGTGACTCAACCATACTGATTTTCTTCAGTTTGAAATGCATTATCACATTAACTATAACAGCAAATACGATTGTCATTACAACAGCAATAAGGAAGCTTGTGGGTTTAAGCGTTGTATTAAATGTAAGCTGATCTATATCAACCACGCCTACAACCGCTATATTAAGAGGAATACCCAAAACAAGTCCTAATGCAATACCTATTGCAGTTAAGAAAATATTTTCACGATAAATATACGCAGAAACCTCTCCGTTGTAGAAGCCGAGAACCTTTAAAGTTGCAAGCTCTCTGATTCTCTCATTAACATTAATGTTATTAAGGTTATAAAGAACAACAACAGCAAGAGACATAGCAGCTATAATGAAAACTAAGATAACCATATTAAGAGTATTAACAATGTTGTTAAAGTTATCAATAACAACAGTTGTAAATACCGAACCGTTTACACCTGAAATTTCATTAACACTCTTTTCAAGGAATGCCCTCTCCTCTGTTGTGAAAGCATCATCAACCTTGCAGAAAAGGTAGTTATATGTAAGCGGTGAGTTTAAAAGTGTACTGAAATAATACGGTGTCATATACACATAATGGAAAGTATAGTTATCAACAATACCTGTAACCACAACATCATACTCAACAGTTTTTGAGCCTTCCGTCCAGGAAACAGTTAAAGTATCACCGATATTGGTATTGGTTTTCTTTGCCAATTTTGTTGTAATAACCGCGCCTTCATCGGTCAATGGTACATCTTGGCCATCAATTCCTAAATCAATAAAATTCTGGAATATTGTGGGATTTTCCGGAACAAGTATATCAACTTCCATTGATTTATCTGAGTTATCAGAATAACCTGTACACACCTTCAGATAGCCAAGCATTGAATTTTCAATACCGTCAAGGGTGTTAACCTCATTAACCAATTTACTGTTTTCGTAATCTATCTGACCATCTGCGAATACAACCTGAAGGTCATATTTTGCAACACCGTTTTCCTGACCATACTGATTATCAATAACGCCACCTATTGCATTACGAAGACCGAATGCTGAAAGCACAAGCGCTGTACAACCTGCTATACCGATAATAGTAACTGCAAAACGCTTTTTGTTTCTGAAAAGATTTCTGACAGTAACCTTGGATGTAAAGCTGAGTCGTTTCCAAATAAAACCAACTCTTTCAAGGAAAACTCTTTTACCTGATTTGGGCGGCTTCGGTCTCATAAGAACAGACGGAACCGAAACAAGCTCTTTTCGGCACGCAAGCAACGCTGCAAGAGCAGTTGAACCGATTGAAATAGCAACACCCAAAGAAATATACAGGGGCATAAATTGAATAATTGCCGCAGGCATTTCGTACATAATGCCCCAAGCACCGCAAATAGCTAACGGAATTCCAATTGAACCTGCGATTGCTCCTAAAATAACTCCGCATACACTTGCTAAAGCCGCGTAAACAAGGTATTTTCCGGTAATCATTTTATTGGAATAACCAAGTGCTTTAAGTGTACCAAGCTGTGTTCTTTCTTCCTCAACCATTCTTGTCATTGTTGTAAGACAAACCATTGTTGAAACGATAAAGAAGAATGTGGGGAATATGTAGGCTAAACGCACCATATTATCTGCTGCCTGACCATATCCTGTGTAGCCGGGAGAATCATGTCTGGTATATACATACCAACCAACACTGTCCTCTATATTCTCAAGAAGATTTCTTCCCTTTTCGTATTCTGTTTTTACTGTACCTAACTGAGCATTAACAGCTTCAACGCTTTCGTTATATGTCTTTTCTGCCTGCTCAATTGTGGCTTTGATATTCTGATACTTTGTGGTTGCCAAGGCAAGCTCTGCCTGAGCAGTCATATACTTTGTCTGGGCTTCAATTGAACCATACTGAAGCTTATCACCGCTTGCCTCAATCTGAGATTTATAGCTTTGAAGCTGTTGCTCTGCCTGAGCAAGCTGAACCTCAGCATCATCAAGTTGTCTTTTTGCTTCATTAAGCTGGGCATCTGCAGAATCATACTCCGCTTTTTTAACATTATATTCCGCCTGACCTGCATCCTTCTGCTGTTTTGCAACAGCAAGCTCTGTCTGATACTGGTCAAGAAGCTGCTCAACCTCAACAATAGCATCTGCAGCCATACCCTGTGCAGTAAGGTTTGAAGCAGATAGAAGAATTTTAGCAAGCTGTGGATTGGTTTCCTCAAGGCGTTCTGCCATTTTATCAAGATCCAAATCCTCCTGTGAAACCGCCTGATTAGCCTGCAAGGTTTCAAGGGTATTCTGCGTGCTTGTAATCAAAGTTTCTGTTACTTTAATTTCTGCATCTGCCAAAGAAAGCTGTGTTTTTGCTTCATCAAGTTTTTCCTTAGCAGCATCTGCTTCCATTCTTTTGGCATTGTACTCAGTCTTTTTGTTTGCTAATTCAATTTTTTTATTTGAAACAGTTGTAAATTTCTCATTATACTCATTTACCGCTGTTATGTATTCGGTATTACCGGTTTGCAGCTGATTCTGGGCTTTTGCATATTCTTCGTCAAGAGTTTTCTGAGCTTCTTCTAAAAGCTTTCCGCCTTCTTTTTCGAATTTATATAATTCCTCAATCTGTGCTCTACCGTCTTTTAATTTTTCTTCAAATTCTGCTTCTGCCTGCTCAATCTGAATTTTGGCATTACGCAATTTATCAGCAAGACCGATTCTCAGCTTTGTACGTCTTTCGTTGGCAATAACTTCACATTCTTCTGCCAATTTCTGACGCATATCACTTACAAATTCATCATACTCTTCTGTGTAGGCATCAAACTGATCTGCACCCTCAAGAGTAACATAAGCCTCGCTATAATGGGTAATTTTATCGGTAAAGGCATCATTATTAACATAAACAAAGTCACCTAATTTACCACTACCCGCAGTAGTTACACCACGCTCATAGGAAACCCAATAAGGTGTCTGTATTATGCCTACAATAGTGAGAATATCATTTTTTAATGAGTAATGAATATCTTCACCATCACCGATGACTTTAATTGTTCCACCAATTTTAAATTGTTCGGGAGTTGTAAGATTACTACAGGTGATAACACATTCATTATCAGCTTCAGGATAGCGACCTTCAACTAATTTAAGACGGTTTATATAATTGGGGTCTTCAATTCCATTCTGAAAATCAACGGCTTTAAATAAATCAACACCCAAAACTCTGACAGTTAATTCAGAGCCGTCAATATCAACAATACCCTCATACTTTTTTTCTTCGGAGAGTGTTTGAACATAGCCGTCAACAAATTTGACACCCTGAACCGCCTTTACGCCCTCTATTTGACGCACTTTTTCAAGGTCTTCTTCATACAACCCAAGATATGACTGCAATCTTATATCCATAAGATTATATTTGTCATAATATTCATTTGCAGTTTCCTTCATATCAGGTCCTACTGCATTCAAACCACAAAACAGTCCGCTACCCATTGCCACAATCGCTATTATGGAAACAAAGCGACTGAAGGAGCGCTTTATGGAACGCAAACTGTCTGTAACATAAGCTTTTGTCATTATTTTTACCCTTTCAGTTTACGTTTTATTACCACTCAATATCTTCTACTGACATGGGGTTTTCATTAGTTTCAATTTTTACAACACGACCACTTTTCATAGAGATTACTCTGTCTGCCATAGGTGTGATTGCCTGGTTGTGGGTAATAACAATAACTGTCATACCGGTTCCGCGACTTGTATCCTGAAGGAGCTTAAGAATTTGCTTACCTGTATTATAGTCAAGTGCACCTGTGGGCTCGTCGCACAAAAGAATCTTCGGGTTTTTAGCAAGAGCACGTGCTATTGAAACACGCTGCTGTTCACCACCGGAAAGCTGTGCCGGAAAGTTATTTAATCTTTCGCCCAGACCAACTCTTTCCAAAACCTTGGTGGGATTAAGAGATTTTCTGCCAATCTGAGTTGCAAGTTCAACATTTTCAAGTGCTGTAAGGTTTGGCACAAGGTTATAGAACTGAAAAACAAAACCAACATCATAACGTCTGTATTCAATCAGTCTTTTGCTGTCATATTCGTTAACGAGGTCGCCTGCAACACGCACCTTTCCGTCATCACAGTCATCCATACCGCCAAGAATATTCAGAACAGTTGTTTTACCCGCACCGCTGGCACCAACGATTACGCAAAACTCACCCTGTTCTACATTAAAAGTGACACCATCGGCGGCATTGATTACAATTTCGCCCATTTTATATCTCTTGTAAACGGAATCAAATTCTATAAAACTCATTTATTTCAGCCTTTCGCTTTTGTATATTTTTTTACATTTTGAATTATTATTTTACTATATATGACACAACAAGTCAACAAATTTAAATTTGAAATAACTGTAAATTTTATGAAATCTTTTTATACGCACTTTCCATTACTGCTGATGCTACCGGTAAAGCTGCAGAAGAGCCCCAGCCACCATTTTCTACAACAACTACTATTGCAACCGGACAAGCTGAATTCTGTGAAAAGCCAACAAACCATGAATGAGGCTCTTCATTATCGGAAATTTCTGCAGTTCCTGTTTTTCCGCACATCTGAAGTCCTTTGAACTGCCAATCTCCGTAATTATCTTCAACCGTAAAGCGCATTATATCCTTCAAAGCATTTGCAACATCCGCAGTAATATATTCACAGCTTTGTGCAGTGGTTTTTTCAACTGTTTTCCCCTCCGGCGTGGAAACTGTTGAAACCGCATAGGGCAAAATCGCTGTTCCGCCGTTGGCAATTGCACCCGCAACTGTAAGCATATGATAAGGATTCACCAGGGTGGTGTACTGTCCTACTCCTGCCCAGGCAATGTCCCCTTTTTCTGCAGAAGATAAATCGATCCTGCTTTTTTCTGTTTTTACTCTGCCAAAAGCAAAATTTTTACCAAAGCCAAAGCTTTCAGCAGTAGTACTGAGATTTTCCGCTCCTACCTCAATACTCAGATGAGCAAAGGCACAGTTACAGGAATTTGAAAATGCTGTTTTAAATGTCAGCTTACCATGGGAACGAGGGCAAGTAACCTTGACTCCGTCAATTACTGTTTCGCCCTGACAGGTATAATTCCAGACACTTGTATTTATTCCTTTCTCTATTACGCCGGCAGCTGTAATTATCTTAAAGGTTGAGCCCGGAGTATAAAGCCCGTCAATGAGGCGATTCATATAAATACCGTCATATTTTCCGTTTTCGTTTTTCTCAATTTCTTCCGCATCGGGTTTGTTGCGAATATCGTAGTTACCACTTGAAACAGAGCACAGAAGCTCGCCTGTTTTGTAGTTATAAGCCGCAACAACACCCTTTCTGCCGTTAAGCTTGTCATAAGCAGTAGCACAAAGCTCGCTATCTATTGTTAAGGCAACATCGTTACCTCTGCCGTTTTTCACCAATGAATGTAATCCCGTTATTCGGCTGTAGCCAATAAGCTGTGATTTATACGCGGTCTGCACACCGGAAGAAATATAGCCTTCTGTATCCCCCACAATATGCAGGGTAGAACGTCTGATTCTTTCAGAATCATTATAAATTCTGTTATTATTTTCGGTTTTTGCAAGAATTTCACCATTGCAATCAGTTATATTTCCTGCCGCAATAAAGCTTCCGTTCTTTGTAAGATGTGCATTTGCACGAAGCGTTGCCCAATTTTCACCATTTACGGCAAGCTTAAAGCCCAAAATGCCCAAGCCCAATACAACAACGGCTATTAAGAAAATTACAATCATCCCACGTTTTGCAGTCATTCTCATTCTTCTGCACCTCCCGATTGACTCTTCTTAGGTCTTTGAGTCTGAGGCTTAAAGCTTGCATAGGTTCTTGTATCAATGGTTTTAATAAAAGCAAGAAGACAGAAGCAACTGATTACACTTGAACCACCTTTACTTACAAAGGGCAAGGTAACACCCGTAAGGGGTAAAATATCAGTTACTCCAAAAATATTGAGCATAGTCTGAAAAAGCATCATCGAGCTTGCTGCAACCCCTGCAATTGAATAAAATGTAGATTTTGATTTTCCGGCATTAAGCATGCACCACAAGGTAATGGAAGCATAAACAAAAGGAATCAAAAATCCCATTATCATCCCGAATTCTTCACAAACAACACCGAACACAAGGTCCTCTGCTGCAGCGAATATATCACGCAGGTTGCCCTTACCAAGTCCCAGACCAAACAAACCTCCTGAGGCAGTATATATAAGCGTTCTCGTCTGTTGATAGCCACCCTCATCCATATACTCCCACACGTGAAGATATGTAGAAAAACGGTTTGCAACATAGGGTCTTAAAATAAGGATTGCAACTGCACCCAATGCAGCTACCAAACAAACAATTATCAGAGTTTTTATATCTCCCGAGCGCATAAAAGCAATAACAACAAAAGTAAAGAAGAATATTAACGCTGCGCCAAAATCGTACATCAGGAACAATTCCCCGACACAAACCGCCGCAAAAACTATATACATTGTGAGGTGGCGGATTGACTGCAATTTTTCAAGAGTTACTGCACCTGCAAAAATGAAAGCTACCTTCACAAGCTCCGAGGGTTGAATAGAGAATCCGCCTAAATTCAGCCAGCTTAATGCGCCATTGGTGGGCTCAGCAATAACAAGCGTAACTGCCAGAAGTCCAATTGCCCCTAATGCCACCAACCAACGAAGCGTTTTAACAGCATTAACAAAGCGCATAAACATAATAAGAGCACAATACAGGATAACACCCAGAACAATGGCAAAAAACTGCTTCAGAACAGCATCGGGATACATACTTCCCACTATGGCAAGTCCCACAGAAGCAAACATAAAGCCAATCATTTCAAGCTCAAAGTTATTTATCCTCATAACAAAGGAAGCAAATGCAAAATAGAACCACTGCAAAGCAATAAATCCCACAAACACACATAAAACCTGAACATTGAACTTGCCCTCGGGGAAAAGGTTCAATACCATAGATAAAATGTTAAAAATCCCAAGTAAAACAAGGATTATACCATAAGAGGCACGTCCTGCCCCGCCGCTTTTGTCTTTAATATATTTGTAACGTGATTCCTTCAAAACATATTCAAGCCCGCCCATGCCGATAGTATCACCGTTATACACAGGACTTTTACCCTTTATTTTTTCACCGTTAACAGTAACCCCTGATTTTGAAAACGTATCAAATATAACAAATCCCTTAGTGCGATACGCGATAACCGCATGCAAACGCGAAATTGTTTCAAAGGGCAACACGATATCACAATTTTTATTTCTTCCCACAGAGGCTTCCCTGTCGTAAATAGCAATTCCTTCACCTGTTACAGTGTTTACAAGCTTTGCTCGTAAAGGGTCTGTTGTTTTTTTAGAAAACATAGCAACAAGCATTCTTACTGTAACATAAAGTACTATGCCAAGCATAACATATCTGAAGAACGGTGCAGCAACATTTATAAACTCCACAGACGGACCCTCCTTTTTAAAAAATTTATCAATGTATTATACCATAATGCACCATAATAATCAATGAATTACTATAACGAAATGTTAATCTTCTGATAATTTTATGTTAATTTTTTTATCAGCGCCTTTCCCGGCTTTGTTCCTTGACTTTAACAACAATTATAGGTTATACTATATATCCAAGAAAAATCGGAGGTGCAGTATGTCTGTTACAAAAAATATTTACGGCATAGCCAATGGTAAAGAGGTTAATGCCTTTATTATTGAAAACAAAAACGGTTTAAAAGCTCAGCTTATTGAAAAAGGTGCAACCCTTGATAAGCTTTTTATAAAAGATAAAAATGGTAATTTAATTGATATTCTTATCGGCTTTGATACTCTCGAGGACCACCTTGAGCAAGGTGATTATCAGGGTGTTATTGTTGGTCAGTATGCTAACCGCATAAAAGACGGAAAATTCACCATTGACGGCACAGAATACAGCGTCACACTCAACGAAAAGGGTATCACCTCTCTTCACGGTGGTGCAGAATACTCTTCCGAAATCTGGCAGGGTGAAATTCTCGGAGATAATGCAGTTAAGTTTACATATCACAGCCCTGATGGAAGAGAAGGCTTCCCCGGTAATGTTGATGTTCAGGTTACCTACACCTTCAATGATAAGGATGAGCTTGTTCTGAATTATCTTGCAGTTTCAGATAAAAAGACCGTTATAAATCTTACAAATCACGCTTTCTTTAACCTTAACGGTTTTGACAGCGGCGATGTACTCAACCACGTTTTAACAATAAACGCAGATCGATACACCCCTATTGATGAAATAAGCATTCCTACGGGCGTGTTGGAGAAGGTTGAAGGTACACCCTTTGATTTTACAGCTCCTAAAACCATAGGCAGAGACATCAATGAAGACCATATCCAGCTTAAAAACGGCAATGGTTATGACCATAACTTCTGCATTAAAGACTACGACGGCACATTAAAATTCGCTGCATCCGCAATCGGTGACAAAAGCGGTATAAAAATGGAGGTCAAGACAGATCTTCCCGGCATTCAGCTTTACACCGGAAATTTCCTTGACTCTTCTCTTATAGGAAAAAACAAGCTTCCTGTTGATTTCAGAACTGCTTTCTGCTATGAAACACAGGTATTCCCCGACTCTCCAAATCATCCCGAATGGTGCAAATGCATTTATGATGCAGGAGAAGAATACAAAACTACCACAATTTTTTCATTTTCAATTAACAAATAATTCATTGACCTGAAAGTCTTTATTTGGTATAATTATTAACTGATATTTGTCGAGAAAGGAGATGGACTGATGAAAAAAAGGATGTTTTCGATAATGCTTGTAACTGTATTATTTGCAATGGCTTTGTGTCCGTCTGCTTTTGCAAAGGAATTTGCCCCGATTATAGATGCAACAAATATCGGAATACAAACTCAGTACAAATATGAAGAACCCGACCCTTCGTGGCTCAGAAAGCTCGTTGTAAAGGAAGATATGCTTTCCACAGACGGACTTCTCAATGAAGAAATTCTTCATCCTGTCTGTAGCTATCCCTACACCTCAGATGCGCCTCATTTCAAAGCACATGTGGAAGAATATATTGAGCTTTATACCCTTGATGACGATTCACAAAGAGCCGCTTACCTTTATCTCCTTGAGCAAATAGGAGCGCTTGACATAATCGCCAATCCCGAAACAAGTGACAAATCAAAAGCTGAATGGTTAAGAGAGCATGGAATAATCATTACTGCAGAGGATGAAAGCGACCCCGATAAAAAACTGATGATAAGCGCCTTGTATGCTTTAATGAAAAATGATTTTTATTATGTTATAAAAGGTGAGCGTCTGGAAATCCCCAAGGGTACACCTCTTGAAGAAGCGGTTGTTATGTACCTTATGGCGCTTTCGGGAGAAAGCTCACAATTAACCGACTTTGTTCTTAAATTTTTCGGTTCCGACTCTGTGGGAAGCCTTGATGATTATATATATTACACCTCTCTTATGGCTTTATATACTCAAGGCTATGTTTCACCCGCAGAAATCCCCAAGCTTTCCAGAAATGAAGTTTATCGCCGTGTTGCAATAATGACAATCCGAAGTGCAGGAATTGCTATTGATGCGGAAACTGCTACAACAGAAGAAATTCGTCACAAATATCTCTGCGCTATGCTGGGAACACAGTTTTCTGTAACACTTGACCCTGCTTTTATGGAAAAAGCGCTGAAGAATAATACCGTCCCCTATTACGTACTTCAACGTATGGCTTACGAGGATTCCAGAGTCACCATTTCACAGACGGAATACAGCTATCAGGAATGCTTCAAAATAGTTCTTCAGAAAACTGATCGCTTTGACTTGGAAAACGAGTTCTTTTCAGATATTCATGAATACAACGTACATCTGGACAACATAAGGAAAACTATTTCCGTCAATCCGACTCCCGTAAGCAAAAGCGGAACGTCTATAACAATAAACGGAAAAAAAGTTTCGCCCGCCGCTTATGCTCTCGTAGAGCTGAGCGGAAAAGAAAAAGAAACTATTACAATTATATCCCAACAAAAAACAGGGAAAAATACTGAAACAAGTATTTACAAGCTGAATGTATATCAGGGAAAAACTTCCGCACCTGACAGTGACCTTACAGGACTTATTCCAACCCTCGGCAATATTGACAATATTACACAAGGT
Source organism: Acutalibacteraceae bacterium (assembly GCA_045604605.1). Classification (GTDB taxonomy): domain Bacteria; phylum Bacillota; class Clostridia; order Oscillospirales; family Acutalibacteraceae; genus DTU089. Next base: position 24,494 of record JAZUOL010000082.1, read on the forward strand.
CAAAACACCATCCCTTCTGTTGTTGTTTCTGATTTACCTCAATTCACCTTGCCTACACCTACTCTTTCTGATGTAACCGGAATAATTGACAATAAACTTCCCGGTTTTACAGCAGGAGCTTCATCGCTCAACGAAAACAATCAATTGGTTGACAGTAACGGAAATATTATAAGCACCGTACCTTATGAAACACTTCCCGAGTCCTATACCTACACCGGCAATAGCGACCCATCTGTAAATCAATCCTTCAACCAATTTCCTGTAGGTGACTCTACAAACCAATCAAAGCCCACTTACAATGCCTCTGCACCTGAAAGGACAAAAACGCAAAAAATCATCACTATCGTTTCCGGTGTATGCTGTGTAATCTTTTTAATCGCCATTATTGTTATCATTATAGTTTCAAAAAACAACACTGAAATGAGCAAAAGCGGAAAAGCACGTACTCGTAAAAAGAAAAAATAAAAACATCTAACTAAATAATGATTCAAAAAACAATGGCAGTTCAAATATGAAAACTGTCATTGTTTTTATTTAAAATAAATTTATTTTAAAAATTGTTCATATCTTTGGCAATTATATGGTATATAATAACCTTGTAGATAAATTTCCGAAGGAGGAATTTATATGGCTAATGAAAAAATCCTTATTGTTGATGACGACAGTAATATATGCGAATTGTTAAGACTGTATTTTGAAAAGGATGGCTTCCAGGCAGATATTGTTACCGATGGCTTAAAAGCGCTTGAGAGCTTTAACGCCTTAAAGCCCGACCTTGTGCTTCTTGACATTATGCTTCCCGGTATGGATGGTTGGCAAATCTGCCGTGAAATCAGAAAGACATCTCAAACCCCTATTATAATGCTTACAGCAAAGGGTGAAACCTTCGACAAGGTTTTGGGTCTTGAGTTAGGCGCAGATGACTATATAACAAAGCCCTTTGAAACTAAAGAGGTTATAGCACGAGTTAAGGCAGTGCTCAGACGTACTTCAACACAAAACCCTGTTGCAAACGTACTTAAAGAGGTTTCCTTTGATAAGCTTTCCATAAACCTTACAAACTACGAATTAAAGGTAGACGGAAAATCTGTTGACACTCCCCCCAAGGAGCTTGAGCTTATTTATCACCTTGCCAATAACCCCAACAGAGTTTACACCCGTGACCAGCTTCTTGATGAGGTGTGGGGATTTGAATACTACGGTGACTCAAGAACCGTTGATGTTCACGTTAAACGCTTGAGAGAAAAGCTTGAAGGCGTTTCCGATAAATGGGAGCTCAAAACAGTTTGGGGCGTTGGATATAAATTTGAAACTAAATAACATGGCACGTATTCATTCAAAAAAAGGCGCGTTCTTTTTTAAATACTTTTCTATATTTTCTGCAATTGTAATAGTCAGTTTTCTTATAATAGGTCTTGCTCTTTCTTTTTTTGTACTGAGCTTTTTACAGTCTCAGAACAGGGACACCACTTCACTTTATGCAAAAGAAATCGCTTCCACAATGACAGAGCTTGTTGAATCTTCAACGGCAACGCATAATCCCGAAGGCTCTGCTTTGATTATTCTTAAATCAATCGACCTTATGGCAGATTGTACGGGTTATGATGTGTTCATTTGCAACAAAAAAGGTACAGTAGTGGCTTGTGCCGAGCTTATTTCTGAATTCAGACTCAGTAGTGAGCCTTGTGAAAAGCACAAAAATCTTGTTCTCTCAAAAGCATACATTCAAAGAGCCAAAAACAATGGTATGTCCGAATTTTCCACAATGGATAATTTTTACAACAGTGTCCATTCGGTTTCAATGCAACCTATTGTAATCAATGATGAATTTACCGGCTTCGCAGTTGTTGCGGCACCTCTTGAGGTTTCAATTTTAACAAATCTTGAAAACACCTTGAGAATGTTCCTTTTTGCAGCAGGTCTTGCATTAATTCTTGTTACAATAGCCGTTTATATTATGACTGAAAAGATTGCAAAACCTATACGAAACCTTGAAAACGCTACCCGTTGTTATGCTTCGGGAGATTTTACTTACCGTGTTCCCGAGCTGCGCTCCCACGATGAATTAGCAGGACTTATAACAAAATTTAATTCTATGGCAACTTCTTTGGAGCAACTTGAAAATTCGAGAAGAAGCTTTGTTGCAAACGTTTCTCACGAATTCAAAACACCCATGACTACCATTGGTGGTTTTATAAACGGTATTCTTGATGGTACAATTCCACCTGAAAAGCAAAACTACTATTTAGATATCGTATCTTCAGAAATCAATCGTTTATCAAAAATGGTTACTATGATGCTTAACATTTCCAAAATCGAAACAGGTAATGCAGATTTAACCATTGAGCAATTTGATATTTCAGCAAAGCTTGTTACAACTTTTTTGGGATTTGAACAATTGGTATCTAAAAAGAACATTGAAGTTGAGGGCTTTGAAGAGCTTACTCCGATTTTTGTTCACGGTGATAGTGCTATGATTGATCAGGTTATTTACAACTTGGTTGATAATGCGGTAAAATTCACAAATGAATGTGGAAAAATTATAGTAAATGCCGCATCAGATAAAAAATATGCTTACTTCTCCGTTACCAACAGCGGAAAGGGTATCCCCGAAAAAGATCTCGGAAAGGTTTTCGAAAGATTTTATAAGGTTGACCAATCCCGAAGCACTGATGTAAAAAGCACAGGACTTGGCTTGTTCCTTGTTAAAAGCATAGTTGACCTGCACGGTGGAAATATAACTGTAGAAAGCGAACCGGACAAATTCACGAGGTTCATGGTAAAATTACCTAAATAATAGATTTATGGTGAGAGAGCTCACCTTTGGAGGAATATAAATGGACGACAATTTCAACACAAACAACATTTTTGGAGGAGCTGCACCGGAAAAAGCTCCCCAAGATGCAGCAACTGCACCACAACCCACCCCTGAGCAAAGCCCTGCTCCCGCGCCGCAACAGAACGCATCAGCTTCAGGAGCAGAACCTTTGAGTAACAATAGTTACTCTCCCTATTCTGCATCACAGACACCTTCCTATTCCGCGCCATACAATTCTCAACCCTATGGCACGCAATACACACAAACACCATATGGTGCAAGAAACACTCAATACAGTAATATACCACCATACACCCAGACCGCATATATAACCCCTAATATCAAGCCAAAAAAGAAAAAGAATACAGGAAGAAATGTATTTGTTGCATTAATTTGCGCTTGTATTGTTATTGCTTCTGTTGCAATTGGTGTTACTGTTACAGATAAACAGGGCAATAGTGGTATCAAAACAGAACAGGGTAACAACAACTCAAACAAAGGTACTGATTCCGGTGCATCTGCAAAAGTTGAGGATTCCCCCAATTCCTTCTCCGAGTATTCAGGAGAGGGCACCATGACCCCCGAACAAATTTATGATGAAGCTAAAGAAATCAATGTAGGCGTAATTGTATATTCACGAAACCAAAAAATCGGCGAGGGCTCCGGTATAATCGTTGGCGCGGACAAGGAAAAGAAAAACACCTACATTATTACAGCCGCTCACGTTATTTCTGACCCGGGCATAAGCGTTCAGATACAAACCAACCAAGGTACTGAATTCGATGCAACTATTGTTGGTTTTGACACAAAAACCGATATTGGTGTTCTCCGCGTAAACAAAACAGGTTTCAAATCTGCTACATTCGGTAATTCGGATAAGCTTAATGTGGGACAGAAGGTTTACGCTATCGGTAATCCCGGTGGAACAGTTTTCTTCGGTTCTTTTACAAATGGTATTATAAGCGCTATTGACAGACCTATCGCATCAAGCACCAGTGCATATGACCTTCCCTGCATTCAGCACAATGCCGCAATCAACGAAGGCAACTCAGGTGGTGCGCTTCTCAATGAATTCGGTCAGGTCATCGGTCTTAATTCTTCAAAAATCGCCGCTACAGGTTATGAAGGCATGGGCTTCTCCGTTCCTTCTAACACAATGATAAATATTTACAACGACATTGTTGAAAACGGCTATGTTACAAACAGACCCATGCTTGGTATTTCATATTACAGTGTAGCAAGTGATTACACATACTCAGCAATAGCCTGGAAAAACAACATCCCCTATGGCTCAATTGTTGTAGCAGCAATGACAGAAAACAGCGACTTACCCAATAAAGGCATCAAGGTTGGCGACATCATTACAGCCGTAAACGGAAAAAGCCTTGATTCAACTGATATTCTTTTGGATATTATTGAGGATGGCAAGGTTGGCGACACAATTACTTTATCAGTTTGCAGACTTAACAACTCCGGTGCAGTAAGCACAAAATTTGATGCAAAAGTCCAACTGGTTGAAGATAAAGGCGAGGTTGCCACACCCCAGGAAGAACCCACTACAAATCCCTTCAGCAGTTACTTTGGTAACGGATTTGGATATTAAAAAACACCGCTTCGGTGAGATAGTCAATAGTTAGTAGACACAAAAAAGAATAAAGTTAAGCTGCCAGTTCAATACGATATTGGACTGGTGGTTTTTTGTTTAGTTTTCGTAATGGTCTTACGTAATTGAAGTAATGTACAGTTTCTGCAACAACTTGGTGTATATCATCACACTTCCAGTACTGGAAGTGTGATGACATAACATCTTAGAATCTGCCGAAGAAAGATTCAATAACCGCATTATCTCTTGGCGTTCCGGCTCTTGACATACTTTGAATTACATTGTATTCTTTAAGCAGGTTGCAATAACCTGCTGATGAGTACTGAACTCCCTGGTCGCTGTGCAAAAGGATTTGGGTTTCGGTGCTCTTTGCTTTTTCTAAAACTCTTTTCGCTGGTTTTATAACAAGGAAATTATCAAAAACATCTGCTAATTCATAATCAAGTATTTCGTTGTTAAATAAATTCAAATAACAAGCCAGGTAATACCATTTGTTTCTGTGTTTGATATACGTAACATCAGTAACAATTTTTTGCATAGGTTTATCTGCTTTAAATTCTCTATTCAAAACATTTCTAAATCGGTAGTGTTCTGCTCCTTCGTTGGTTGCAGAGCATTTTTTCTTTCTGACAAATCCCGATACACCTAAGCGTTTCATTGATTTCCATACTGATATATCAGAAACTTTCCAACCGTACATATTAAGCAATGTATCGTTTAAGCTACGATAACCTTGTGATGGATAGTGAGAATGCAAATCCGCAACATAATAATCTAATTCTTGCTGTTGTTTCTCGTACCTATTTAATGCACCTTTTCTCTGTAACCACTTATAGTAACCTGAACGAGAAACTTCATACACATCACATAGTTCTTTTATGGAATGCTTTTCACTTTCTTTTTCTATACACGCATATATTTGATGAATTACTTTCTTTTAGCATCGCCCCTCTCTAGTTCTATGGATTTTTTTAACCGTACTATTTCCGCATCTTTCTTTAACAATTCTCTTTCAAGTAAAGCAATTTTGTATTCTAAGCGTTCTGTTGGTGTCAATTCTTTCTTGTTGTGGTATTTAGCTAATGGGTTTCCTGGCTTTCTTTTATTTACAAGAGCTTCTTCTCCGCCCTCTAAATACTGTTTTGTCCATTTGTGTATTTGGGCATGGTAAATTCCTGTCTCTCTAGCCAAACTTTTTGTTGTTTCTCCGTTTATGTTTCGTAACACCAATCCTAGTTTTTCTTCTTTACTATGATTTACATTTGTTCCGCCTTTTGGTCTTCCCATATATTTCAACTCCTTTTCTTTATCTTAACATAAAAAATGATAGCAGACACTTTTTAGTGTCTGCTATCACTATATCATTTCACCGAAGCGGTGTTTTTTTAATGTGAAATTCGAATTTATAATGTTTGGAAGCAAAGCTTCCCCTAACCTCTTCACTTTTCACTATTAACTTAAAAGAACTACTCCTCTCGGAGTAGTTCTTTTGTTTTAGTTGATAACCTTATCGTCAACCTCTTTTTGAGCCATTTCGATAAATGCTTCAACACTCATTGTGCCCATATCGCCCGCTTTTCTGCCACGGACTGCAACTTCATTATTTTCGATTTCCTTATCACCGAGAACAAGCATATAAGGAATTTTCTGAAGCTGTGCTTCACGGATTTTGTAGCCTGTTTTTTCAG
>JAZUOL010000083.1:0-12452 GCA_045604605.1 Acutalibacteraceae bacterium
AATCTCCGATTTTGTTGAAAGGTGAGGTTCTTAATACGAGCATTAGCGAGCATCAAGGTTTTGGGGTACCCGTTCGTAATCTTTGATTGCGCTAACGGGTCGAGTTCTTATATATGAAAGCAACAGGAATTGTACGTAGAATCGAGGCTCGTGTTATAATAACACAAAAGTGCGATAAAGCCTTATAAACACTGGACCTTCGGGCGATTTTTGAAGAAAAATTTTTGACAAAAACAACATATTTTGACCTATACATAGCAAAAGCGAGGTGAAATTCACCTCGCTGTTATGTTATTTATTTCTGTAATCTTCGATCAGTTGGGATAAATGTGCAACAAATGACACAGGTACGCCCGTTGTATCCAAACGAGGAATCTGCTCTAACCCAAGAAGATAATCTGTAGGTACATTAAAAAGCATTGCAAGCCTCACAAGCATTTCAATTGACGGCTGAATATTATCGTTTTCCCAATTAGAAATAGTCTGTTTCGAAACATTTAGTTTATCGGCAAGTTGCACCTGATTCCATCCATGTGCCAACCGCAATTCGTTAATCCTCTTTCCTAACATAACTACCTCCTGTTGTCAAATTTAACAATACTATTATCCTAAACAACTTGACATATGCAAAATACTATGGTATTCTAATCTTGGACTTGGGGTGTATTATCAAAAGTCTACTAATCTGTTCTGGAGGATGAAAAAAATGAATTTTTTCCAAAATCTCAAAACTTATTTCAAACGTGTTAAACAACCTATTTCAAATTTAGAAGATGCAAAGCCTCTTGAAAAAGAAACCAAAATGTATATAGCTATTTTCTTGGGTACAGGCGTGGTTTGTTCTGTTTTATCAGGACTCATTGAAGTGTTATATTGGCCTTTATCAATTCTCGGTGTTGTCGGCATTATGGTAGGACTCTATTTCGGACTTATGCTCTATGCAATGACTCGTGCAAAAAAACGCTTAGCCAACCTTATATGTAATAATTGCGGAGCTAGTTTAAATAATAAAGAGTATGTTAAGTGGGAAGAAATCAGTCGTCGTTGGGCAGATAGAAGCGGTAGCAACGACGCTGAAGCCAAACTCTACGTAACAGTCAAATTCACATGCACATGTCCCACCTGTGGCGAAATCAAAGTTTTCAATGAAACTCTTTGTTCAGGAAAAATCAGAATCACTGATTTTTCAATTAAAGATTCATTAGTTTCCACTCAAAAACTTGTTGATGATTATTTTAATGGTTTAATTCATGCTTGATTTTTAAAATTACTTTTCACAGCAGAAATCTTAGTTTTTCATTTATATACAGTATAAAACTCCTTTGTTTACAGATAATAGAAATGTTATCTAAATAAACAAAGGAGTTTTTATATATGAAAGCAACAGGAATTGTGAGAAGAATTGACGACCTTGGTCGTGTTGTTATTCCTAAAGAAATCAGAAGGACGCTTCGTATTCGTGAGGGCGACCCGTTGGAAATATTTACCGCTAGTGATGGTGAGGTTATTTTTAAAAAATACTCCCCTATGGGTGAAATTTCGCAATTTTCAGGGCAATATTCAGAGGTACTCAGCAGAACATCCGGGATGCCCGTTCTTATTACCGACCGTGACCATGTGGTTTCCGCCTCGGGAATTACCAAAAAGGATGTACTTGAACGACATATTTCCCATGAAATGGAAGAATTAATGGAAAACCGAGAAAATTATATCAGGCAAAAAGGGCTGCCCACCTTCTACCCTATTGATAATATGGAGCTTACTGCCGCATTAGCATTCCCTATAATTGCATCGGGTGATATTGGCGGTGCAGTTATTTTTCTTGAAAATGAAAATGGCGATTATCCTACCGACACAGAAATCAAACTTGCTCAGGTAGCAGCGGCATTTTTAGGAAAGCAGATGGAAGAGTAGTACAAAGTGCAAAGCACTTTGTAGCGATATAAATCCTAACGGATTTTCGATATATCTAACGATTCGATATACCTTCGGTGCGATATGTGCCTTCCGGCACGAGTAAAGAAGGATTTACATCATATCGAATTTAGCACCGCTGAATATATCGAATTTATAAAATAAAATATATAGAACAAGCTTGCTTGTATATTGTTAAATAAAAAAGGACAAGTACACAAAAGAAGTTCATTATATTTGTGCATTCTACCAAAACCACTTGTTACCTCATTTTTCACATTGTAAAAAAGCACTTCTTATGTTAAAATATTATTTGTATGATTATGCGCAGATTTTAACATAAGGAGTATTTTTATGGCATCAAGAAAAGAGCGCACGGAAGCGCTTTCCAAAGATATGAAGATATATGTCAGCGATGCTCATATTTTTACTTCCGATGCTATTGTTCTTGCTTCATTCTGTGCTCCTCGACACAAAGATAAATGCTGCGATTTAGGAACAGGTAACGGCATTATACCTATGCTTTGGTTGAGAGATTTCCAACCAAAAGAGATTACAGGAGTTGAGCTTTCCGAAAGTGCGGTAAACCTTTTTAATAAAACCCTTGAAGAAAATAATTTAACCGACAAGATTAATGTTGTTCATTGTGATTTAAGGGAGTTAAAGGGCGTTTTACCAAATGAATACTATGATTTGGTAAGCATTAATCCACCATATAAAAAGCTTGGCACCGGCATCGTGAACGAGGGTGAGGATTACAAAAACGCTCGTCACGAATTCAATTGCACTCTTGAAGATGCTTCAAAGGCGGCGGCACTTTTACTTAAATTCGGTGGCAGGTTCTGTATATGCCAAAGACCTGAAAGGCTACCTGATATTTTCTCTGCTATGAGAAAATTTAAAATTGAGCCAAAGTCAATGAGAGAAGTTATTCAAAGAGCAGGGAAAGAACCAAGTCTTGTTATGGTTGAGGGCAAAAAAGGCTCTGCGCCGGGCTTCAGAATTCAATCGCCTCTCATTATTGAAAAAGAAAATGGTGAATACACAGAAGAAGCCGCAAATTTATTTTATGCATATAAATTCAAATAATTGAATTTTATATAAATTCCAGAAGAATTACGGAGGAATGAAAATGTCTAAAGAAAAGGTTAAAGAAAAAATGCAGGACACATTCTTAAGCAAAAAAGAATTGTGGGCATTTGCTATCGGTGGCGCAGGTCAGGGAATGATTTACGCTATGATGTCAAGCTACATAAGTGACTACTATGTTAACGTTCTTCAGTTGCCTCTTATGTTTGTTTTGCTTTTGATGCTCCTTGCTCGTGTATGGGATGCAATCAACGACCCATTGATGGGTATAATCGTTGATAAGCGCCAAACTAAGCGTGGCAAAATGAAGCCTTATATACTTTATGCCACAATGCCAATAGCAATCTTCACTGTGCTTATGTATTTAAGCCCTGATTTGCCAAAAACATATTTAATCATTTATTCTGCAATTGTTTATGTTGGTTGGGGTATGCTTTACACAATGGCAGATGTGCCTTTCTGGGGACTTCCGAATATTCTCACTCCCAACAGCGAGGAAAGAAGTCAGGTGCTTTCTATCGGTAAAACCGTTAATGGTGTGGGTTCTGCTATTCCCGAGGTGCTTTTCCTTGTTTGTGGTCTTTTACTCCCCAAATTCCTTGACACATCAGACCCTCTTGCTTTCAACAAGCAGAAATACCTTATTATTGCAATTATAACTGTTGTTCTTGGTTCAGTTCTTTATATAAGAACATATTTCAAGGTTAAAGAAAGAGTTATCATTCCTCCCAAGAAACGCGAACCCGGTCAACCTCTTACTATCAAGAGAATTTTCACCTGTAAGCCCTTGATGCTTGTTATTGCAATGGGCGTGCTTTCAAGCGGTCGTTATATGGTTCAGGCAGCAGCACTTCACGTTGCAAGATACGCTTTCTACATAGGTCCCGAGCTCACTCCCGATATGACTCTTGCAGAAAGAACTGCTCTTATTGATGCAAGCGTTTCTTCAATCAAAACAATTTTCCAGGTGTGCGCTATTGTGGGTATGTTTGGCGCAATGCTCTTTATGCCCGCTCTTATGAAAAAATTCAAATACAGCAAAATCGTTATTTTTACTTGCCTTTTAGGTTTTTGTGCAAGCATTTTCACAACTCTTATCGGTTGGTTCACAAACAACCTTTATGCTTGTATTCCTTTCATTATTATTTCCTGTATTCCTCTTGGTGTTATCAATGTTATTTCAATCGCTATGATTTGCGACTGTCTTGACTTTATGGAGCTTAAAACAGGATTCCGTGACAATGCTCTCGGCGCGGCTTGCCAGGGCTTCGTAAACAAGCTCGGCAATGCTTTTGCAACCTGTGGTATTGTTTTAATGTATATGTTTATTGACATTGACCCCGCACAGATGCTTTCTTCCACTGCCGTTATGGCGGCAACTGACCTTACAAGAACCCAGAATTTTGCTATGTTCTCTCTTGTTTCAATTGTTCCGGGTGTTAGTATGCTTCTTTGCGCAATCCCCATGTTCTTCTATAAAATTGACGATATGAAGCCTCAAATTCAGAAAGAGCTTGCCGAGAAGAGAAAAACTTCAGGCGTAAAAATTGAAAATTAAGGTGAATTAAAATGAAATATGATGTTGTTATCGTAGGTGCAGGTCCTGCAGGTATATTTACCGCCCTCGAAATGCGCCGAAAGGGTTGTGATAAATCCATACTTATAGTTGAAAAAGGACAACCCGTTGAAAAACGAAGCTGTCCTAAATCAAAGACAAAGCAATGCGTAAACTGCAAACCCTATTGCCATATTACAACCGGCTTTTCGGGTGCAGGCGCATTCTCCGATGGTAAGCTCTCCTTAAGCTATGAGGTTGGCGGTGACTTACCTTCTCTTATCGGTGAAGACTTTGCACAGGAGCTTATTGACTATACCGACAAGATTTATCTCGAATTCGGTGCAGATGAGCATATTGAGGGCATCAGCAACGATGCAGAGGTTAAGGAAATAAGGAAAAATGCAATTCAGGCAGGTTTAAAGCTTGTTGACTGCCCTATCCGCCATCTTGGTACTGAAAAGGCACAGACACTTTACCTTGAAATTGAAAACCATCTCCGCAAGGAAAATGTTGATATGATGTTCGGCTATGAATGTAACGACATTCTCATTGAAAACGGCATTTGTAAAGGTGTTTTCATCAGCAAGGGCGATGAAAAAATGCAGATTGATGCAGATAAAATCATCGTTGCAACAGGTCGCAGAGGCGCAGACTGGCTTGAAAAGCTTTGTAATGAACATAACATTGAGCATCAGGCAGGTACTGTTGACATAGGTGTGCGTGTTGAAGTAAGAAACGAGGTTATGGAAAAGGTTAACCGTGTGCTTTACGAATCAAAGCTTATAGGCTACCCCAAGCCCTTTAAAAACAAGGTTCGTACCTTCTGCCAGAATCCCGGTGGATTTGTAAGCCAGGAAAACTATGACAACGACCTTGCAGTTGTTAACGGACATTCTTATAAAGAGAAAAAATCCAATAACACTAACGTTGCTATTCTTTGCTCACACAACTTTAACCACCCCTTTAACCAGCCTATTGAATATGCTCAGAAGGTTGGCGAGCTTACAAATATGCTTGGTGCAGGACACATTCTTGTTCAGCGCTATGGAGATATTCTCGATGGTAAAAGAACATGGCCTAAAGAATTAGCGCAGTCAAACCTCCGTCCCTCTCTCCCCGATGCAGTTGCAGGTGATATTACCGCTGCAATGCCTTACAGAGCAATGACAAACATTATCAATTTCATTCAGGCTGTTGACCATGTTGTTCCGGGATTTGCTTCAACCGAAACTCTTCTTTATTCTCCCGAGCTTAAGTTTTACAGTAACAAAATTAAAATGGATACTGAGCTTAATACAAGCGTTAAAGGTCTTCATTGTTTGGGTGACTCCTCCGGTTGGACAAGAGGTCTTATGATGGCATCTGTTATGGGCGTTCTTATGGGACGACAGATTGCTGAGGAATAAAACTTTTAAATACCTGTTACTTTCAGAGTAACGGGTATTTTTATTTTATTTATACATATACTTTAATGAGGTGTGTGTATGGTATTATCGGTTAGAATGAAAAGTCTGATTAAAAATCTTGCAATTCCCTTGCTTGTTGGCGCATTGGCAGGATTTTTGACAAATGCAGATGTTAAAGAATTTATGGCTACGGCAAAGCAACCGTTTTTTACTCCTCCGGGATGGGTATTCCCTGTTGCATGGACTATACTTTATGCTTTGATGGGTTTTTCTGCTTACATTATAGAAAACACAAGCAGTCCTCGAAAAAGCAGGGCTTTGACAGTTTATTACATTCAGCTTTTCTTTAATTTCGTATGGAGCTTTATTTTCTTTTCCGCAAATAACTACTTATTTGCATTTGTATGGATAATTCTACTGTGGCTTCTTATTATTGCAACAATACTTGAATTTAAAATGATAAAAGCACGCGCCGCATACTTTTTAATCCCCTATCTGATTTGGGTAACCTTTGCGGCAGTATTAAATTTCAGCGTATTTTTATTGAACAGATAAAAAATATTGAAAAGAACCAAGAATTTATCTTTTTTGCGAAACGGATAAATCCGTTCGTTCACTACATTGTTCTTGGTTATTTTTTCTAAGGTACAGGCAAGCCTGTACCTTACAGGTTATATGATATTGCTATTTGCTAACATCTGGCGGCTGGCATCAAAAAAGGATGGTCAAAATGACCATCCTTTTTCTAATTCATTGTAAACAATTGATTTTCTGTATCGTAATCCGATGTCCAGACATTCATTTGATAATCCTTGAAAAGAGCCGGAATTGTTATGGATTTGTCACCAATTTCATCGGCAAGCTCTTTAAGAGAATAAGTATCAAATTTGCAACGAATCATACACAAATCATCATATTCTGTTGAAATAAATTTCCAATCAAATTTCTTTCCGCCTTTTTCAAATCCAAAGCAAATAAAATTGTTTTCAAATTCGTGGTTTAATTTTTTATAGCTTTCTTCATCTGCGAAATAAATGTCAACCCAAATAAACTCTTCAGCAGAAGTAACATTTACTTTTTCAACACCCTCATTCAAATTTGAAATGACTGCAGGTGTTTGGGGATGCTCGGATTTAAATGCTTCAACTGTCTTGGGATAAGTTCCCACTACAGTTCTTCCCACGCCCTCTTTGGACTGATGCTCAAGATACACATTAAATCTGAGAGCCTCGAAAATATTCTCATAGTTTACTGTAAGCTCATCTGTGAGCGCAACAACATTTGCAAGGTCTCCAATTTCAGTAATAGTATACTCTGCGCTTTTGCCGTCTGAAAGGAACTTAAACTCACCGGGACAAGCAACCTGCATACCGTTGTTTATATAAAAATAAAAAACAGGTGTTATATCAATGGTAAAATCATTTGTGCCGTAATGGGCTTCAAGAAGGTCTGCTTTATCATTAAATTCAACAGTAATCTTGGCGCTTTTCATATCAAAATCGGCGGTAACATTTTTTATAGTATCTACTCTCTTTTTTAACCCTTCAAGAGAAATCTCATTTTTTTCTTCAACAACAGGTGCTGCTGATGTTGTCTCTGTTGTTTTTTCTGTTGTTGATTCAAGATCTTTGGTTTTTTTCTGTATTGCAGAGGTAAGACTAAACACTACCACAAGAGCAATTGCTATAACAATAACAAACAAACCTAAAAGAAACGGATTTTTCTGTATCTTATATGATAGGCTTTTTTTATTCATCTCGTCCATCGTTTACCTCCATAGACACTGCGCTTTCTTTTGCTTTTTCTGCTGCTTCGCGCTCTTCTTTTTCCTGTTTTTCTGCCTCTCTGCCTGCTTTTTCCGCAGCCTTTTCAATTTCGCGCTTTGCCTTGCGCTCTTCGCGGATTTCTTTTCTTGTTGCCTGAGGTGCCGGAGGCATATCTGTAAGCTTCATAAAATCAATTTTTGCCATTCTCGTTTTGGGAAGAGCATCAAGAATTGTGACTGCACTGGGTCTGGAAAAGCGTTCAAGCTTACTGTCACAATATTCTTTAATGAGCCTGCAAACCTCATCAGGATTATCGGTTGGCTGATAAAGTGAAACAAAAAGCTTTATAATAGGCTTAGTATCAATATAACCCTGTACTGCGCAAGCTTCATTAATATAATCAAGCTTCAAAACTTCCTGCTCAATGTCATTGGGATACACATTATAACCGGAAATAATAATCATACGCTTCTTTCTTCCTGTAAAGAAGACAAAACCGTCCTCATCGATATAACCAAGATCACCGGTCATTACCCAACGATTACCTTTTTTATCAGTATAAACTCCGCTTTCCTCGCTACCGAGATAACCTGCCATTACTGTTGAGCCGCTTACAACAATTTCACCGATAGTATTGGGTGGGAGCTTTTTATATTTATCGTTCCAGATTTCAACGGTAATACCATCAAGGGGTTTACCAATTGAATTCTCCTTATAGCTGCCTTTAATATTAGCAGTGCAAACGGAACTGACCTCTGTAAGACCATATCCTCTGTAAAGCTTACCTTTAGCGTGGTGCTTTTCAAGCTTTGAATTAAAGGAATTAAGAAATGTGTCGCTAATTATGTCGCCACCAGCCCACAAAAGACGAAGCTTCGAAAGATGGGGACCATCAAAATTGTTAGCCTCATACATTTTCTTGAACATATTCGGAACACCGACAATATAGGTGATATTATGCTTTTTAATAAGCTTATTGGCTTTTTCTGCAGAAAAGTTCATCATAGGAATACAGGTGAAGCCCGCACACATACTAAAGTGCATCACAACTCCGAGACCAAATGCATGGAACAAAGGTAAAACCGCAAGAGAACACTCTGCACCGGGAGCATGGGGTGCATCAAAGAAGCTTAATTTATAAGCAAGCTCATTAAGGTTTTTTGAAGTGAGCTGGATGGTTTTGCTCTTACCTGTTGTTCCGCCACCATGAAGAAGTACTGCAATATCATCACCATTGTTTTCTACTTTTGGTGCTATCTTGTTTAAATGGCAAATGGTATGGTAAGATGCGGTATTTGAAGAAGGTGTATCCTTACCTTTTAATTTTGAATAAACCTTGAGTGCAGGGCGCATAAGGGTTGAAGCATAATCAGCAGGAGAACAAACTATAACAAGTTTATTTCTCTTTCTGAGCATACTGACATATTTCTCCATTAACACATCAAGGATGAATATTGCCTTTGAATGAGAGTTCTTGATAATCTCCTCAAGAACATCGGGCGGAGTTAAAGGGTGAACAATATTAGCAATTGCACCGATACGGTTTGCAGCATAAAAAGCAGCAAAGCTCTGCACAGTATTAGGGAGGAATATTGTTATAACATCTCCCCTTTTTATATTCTTACTATCAAGGAAACCTGCAATAGCTTCAATATCTCTCATAAACTTTTTGCGGCTTATAAGATTACCGAAGCTTTCAGACACGTCATACACACCAAAATCTTTGGTGCATTCTCTGAAAAACTCAAAACAGTTTCTGTTTTCGGGTTTAATCATAATGTTATGATTCCTTTCAAAAATTAATCAACCTATTCATTTTAATATTTTACATTAATATTGTCAAGTTTTCGAGCTTTAATCTTCTTCATTATTCCCAGAGCAACTATTAATATTATTGGGAAAAGTACTGCAGAAAAAACGCCTTTTTTCAAATTATCGTTCATTATACTTGTGGCAAATCCTACTACGGTAGGACCGAATGAACAACCAAAATCTCCCGCAAGTGCAAGAAACGCAAACATTGCTGTTCCGCCTCTCGGAAAATTTTCTGACGCAAGAGAAAAGGAGCCCGGCCACATAACACCAACCGAAAAACCACACATGGCGCAACCTACCAGAGAAAAAACAGGATTACTTGAAAATGCTGCTATTGCATATGCGATTATACACAAAACTGCACAACCGCTCATATATTTATTCAAGTCAATTTTTTCACTGATTTTTGAATATATAACTCTTGATGTTCCCATAGTTATTGCAAAAAAGCTGGGTCCTGCAAGATCACCTATTGTTTTGCTTACCCCTAAACCTTCTTCAGCAAAAGCGGATGCCCATTGGCTCATTCCCTGCTCTGATGCACCGGCGCAAACCATAATCAGAATAAAAAGCAAAAACTGTTTTGATGAAAAAAGCTCTTTAAGCGACATTTGCTCTCCTTCTTCTGTAAGGCGAGCAATGGGAACTTTGGCAAAATAGAAGCTGTTCATAAACGGAACCAGTGCCCAGATAAATGCAAGAACTCTCCAGTTTTCTATTCCGAAAAGCACAAAAAATACTGTGGATGCTATTACAACAAATAAATGTCCCCAACAATAAAAGGAATGGAGCAGACTCATTGCTGCTTTTTTATTTTTTATGGGACAAGCTTCAACTATGGGACTTACAAGCACTTCAATAAGTCCGCCACCGGTTGCATAAAGAAGAATTGAAACGATTAATCCGACATAGGCATTATGAAACAAATCAGGAAAAATCCCCAGGCCTGCAATACCTAACGCCGAAAAAGCCTGCGCTGCAACAATGCATTTCCGATAACCTATTTTATCAACAACCTTGGCGCAAACCACATCAATGAAAAGCTGAAAAAGAAAATTTATCGTAATAAGAGTAGTAATTTTATTCAATGGTATGCCGAACTCTTCTCTGAAAGTGAGAAAAAGCAATGGTGCAAAATTATTAACAATGGCTTGAATAATGTAACCAAAATAACACGCAAATACTGTATGATTATAATTATTTTTTATTGACATTTCTTTAAAATCCTCCGAATCAGAATGCTACATAAATAATCACAAAACAAACATTAAAAGCATATCATAACATCGGGTATTTTTCAATAAATTTATTATTCTCTTTTTCAAAATTTTTTCGTTTTTTTATATGAGTTTTTAATGTCGTTTTTGTAAAATCACACCAAAAAGTGAACGAAAATTCACTATTTTACACATTTTAGTCAGTTAATTTTTGGTAAAAAATGTCGAAAAAAGAATGCTAAATGCAAAAAAAAAAGACCGACGAAAGCCTCATTTTTATTTAATGTTACAATATTAAAAAATCTCTTGGAATTTTATTGCAATTTAAAAAACTGTGGTATAAAATAACTGTCATAAAATATAGTATATTTATTCAGTTCTTCGGAACTATTAAGGAGTTGTACGTAATGAGTTACATCAAGAATGTTATTGATGATGTTGCAAAAAAACACGCTAACGAACCGGAGTTCGTTCAGACTGTTACTGAGGTACTTACCTCTCTCGCTCCTGTTATTGAGCAGCATCCCGAATACGAAAAAGCCGCTTTACTTGAAAGAATGGTAGAACCCGAAAGACAGATTTCTTTCCGTGTTACTTGGGTTGATGATAACGGTAAGGTTAATGTAAACACCGGTTACAGAGTTCAGTTTAACGGTGCTATCGGACCTTACAAGGGTGGTCTTCGTTTCCATCCCTCTGTTTACTCCGGTATTATGAAATTCCTCGCTTTCGAGCAGACCTTCAAAAATAGCCTTACAGGTCTTCCCATCGGTGGTGGTAAAGGTGGTTCTGACTTTGACCCTCGCGGAAAGAGCGATATGGAAATTCTCCGTTTCTGTCAGGCATTTATGACAGAGCTTTACAGACACATTGGTCCCGACGTTGACGTTCCTGCCGGTGACATCGGCGTTGGTGGTAGAGAAATGGGTTACCTTTACGGTCAGTACAGAAGAATCCGTGGTGCTTTTGAAAACGGTGTTCTTACAGGTAAAGGCCTTTCCTACGGCGGTTCTCTTATCCGTCCTGAAGCAACAGGTTACGGTGCTACTTACTATGCAGTTGAAGTTTTCAAGCACTTTGGCGAAGATATTAAAGGCAAAACCTTTGCTCTTTCCGGTTTCGGTAATGTTGCTTGGGGTGCAGCAAAGAAAATTGCTGAGCTTGGCGGTAAGGTTCTTACAATTTCAGGTCCTGACGGCTATGTTTATGATAAAGACGGTATCATTACTGAGGAAAAAATCAACTACCTTCTTGAAATGCGTGCTTCAGGTCGTGACAAAGCTCAGGACTATGCAGACAAATTCGGTGCAGAATTCTTCCCCGGTCAGAAGCCTTGGGGCGTAAAGGTTGATGTTGCTATGCCTTGCGCAACACAGAATGAAATCAACATGGACGAAGCAAAGAAGCTTGTTGCTAACGGCGTTCAGTACTACATTGAAGTTGCTAATATGCCTACAACAAACGATGCTCTTGAGTACCTTAAAGAAAATGTTAAGGTTGTTGCTCCTTCTAAAGCAGTTAATGCAGGTGGTGTTGCTGTTTCTGCTCTTGAAATGAGCCAGAACTCAATGAGATATAGCTGGACTTCTGAAGAAGTTGATGCAAAGCTCAAACAGATTATGAAAAACATCCACGATGCCTCTGCAGAAGCTTCTGAAACATACGGTCTTGGTTATGACCTTGTTGC
>JAZUOL010000084.1:0-52364 GCA_045604605.1 Acutalibacteraceae bacterium
TATGAATTCGGTATAATTGACCCTCAGCACTCTGATATTGCAGCAGGCAGAAGATTTGAATATGGCGGACCTTCTCCTGTTAACAACGGTTTCTTCGACCTTTGCAAACAGCTTGGCAGCACAAAAACAATGCTCGTAGGGGACGATCATGTTATTGACTATTATGTTGAATATGAAGGAATTACACTTGCTTATGCAGTTAAATCCGGTTTTGGTAGCTATTGGCAGCCTGATATGATTGGCGGAACAACTCTTACTGTTAACAGCGCAGGTAATGTTAACCTTGAACAGCATTACTACGATCTTGCAGCCAACGGTTGGGATATTGAACCGTAAATGAATTGAATAATGCCCCAATTGATTTTCTGAAAATCAATTGGGGCATATTTTTATTTATCTATTTCTTTAAAGGTGTTTCTTATTTCCGTTGTATCGCCTGTTGCCAGATAGTATTCGTATTCATAAGGGTCAAAGCTTTTGAATATTCGGTCTTTGACAATTGCAATGTATGAGGTTGGACCATCTTTTGACGGGTCTTCATTAGTGGTTTTTTCACGCTCAAAAACACCTGCAAGGAAAGCTTCTTCATTGTCAACATAAACACCGATTCCGAAGCTGTCTTCGAATTCACCTGTAAATGCCGACCAATTTTCCTTTGAATAAAAATTGGGGTAACCGGCATCGGGCCAGAAAATCAAATCAGGTTCGCTTGTAAGCTTTCCGTTTGTCCAAGGCTTATTCCCTTTGTAATAAACGAAGTTGTTAAGCGGTTCGATGCAGTAAAATGCAGGAATTTCCTGGGTAGCAGGTGCTTCAGGGTAGCCGGAAAAATCAACAAACCTGCATTTTGCGTGAACTGCGCCATTTTCTAAAGAATATGTTGCTTCCATATAAGATGGAGTAATATATTCTTTTTCTTTTGCCCAGTCAAGAGGACGGCATTTTATGTAAATTTCAGTATCTGTTACTCTTAAGTCAACAATTTTACTTGCATCATTAAACTGGTTGCCGCCCTGAACGGGATTATATCGCCAGTCGTCTTCCATATAAATGCCGTGGTCATAATCAAGTGTGCCGTAATAAGACTGCTGAACAAGGCGACCTGTATCATTTCTGTTAATGAGGTTTACATTGTTATTAACAGATTCTGCATTATAGCGTTCTGTTGCGTTTGAATCAACTTTGATTTTTCCGTCTACTGAAACTGCCTGAACATTGGAGTCTAAATCCTCAAGGTAGCTTAAAGCACCGCCCCAAAGCAAGTCAATTCCTAATTTATGAGTATCATTCTGAATGAAAATTTCCTGTTGAGGAATTTCACGGTTGAAAACTGAAAAACTATAAATTTTAATATTTTCTTTTGCTTTAGTGAGAGTTTCAAAAGTGATTGAATTGATTTTATTTCCCTTTTTCCCTGCTAAAGCATCGTCAACAAAGGAATAAAAGGTTGTTTTTTTCTTTGAGGGTTCTAAAAAGAAATCCTCACTTTTAGCTTTTACTCCTGCGGCATAATTGATTGTTGCTTTTATGTAGCAGTCAGATGAGTACTCAATACCGTAGTAATTAAACCAATCGCAATTTGTTGCAGTAAGCTCTAAAACTGTGTTTGATAATCCATTTTTGCTTGTGGCAATTTCTGTAGGTTCTTTTAAAAGCGCAAATCCATTTTTCATTTCAAAATCATCCGTTGTTTTAATAAAACTGTGTATGTACGAAGAAAAAATTGAAGCGGTAATAAGAATAAAACCGAGAATAACAAGTAAAGTATGTTTAAGTGTGTTTTTCATATATAGTCCACCCTATTTTTTAAGAACCCATACAAGCATATCTGTTTCACCGCGGTTTGCATAAGCAAAATAGGGAATAAATTTCAAGTGGGTTTCTATGTATTCATCTGTTGCTTCGAAATAAAGGTTGTCGTTTTCAGGCTCTTTATATGCTTTAAGAAGAATATTCGGAACTAAAAATTCTTTTTCGGAAAGTTCTGACTTTTCTTTAATATCAATTCTTAAAGAATTCAAATCCTTGCCGTTGTCAACTCCCTCAAGGCAGTAAACAACAGGACCTCTCATAACCGCAACTCGTCCTGCACAGTCGTGAACCTTTTTGTTTGCGGAAATGAATTTAACGGGCATTGAAAGATTTAAAACAATTTCATCGTTTTCAGAAGTTTCAATATATGCGTAACCATCTTTGATAGTGAAAGGCTTGTTTATATCAAACTCTTTACACCAAGCAGGTATTCTCAAAGCAATATATTTTTTACTGCTGTTTTCGATTTCGATTTTAATTTTTTCGTTTGAGGGGTAATCTGTGATCTGTGAAATTTTAATTCCGTCAAATTCTGCTTCGGAATTTATGTATTGGTTAACAAAAAGAGTATCTTCTGTGTGAGAATAAATATATTCACCGATAGATGAAATAAATCTTATAACATTGGGGGGACAGCAAGAGCAGTCGAACACTTCTTTTCTTTGAGTTATTGGGAAACGCTTGCCACCGTCGGTGCACTTATTAACATCATTGAAATCAACATCAATTTCAAGGGGATTTTCATAGAAAAAGCCTTTTCCGTCCATTGAAATACCTGAAAGAATACCGTTATACATAACCTTTTCAACCGCATCACCATATTTGCCGTTGGGGTTAAGTCTTATCATTCTGTTAGTAAAGAATGCAAGGGCAATTGAAGCGCAGGTTTCTGCGTAGGCATCGCGGTTGGGTAAATCGTAGTCAATTGTAAAGGATTCTCCGTGGCAGGTGCTTCCTGTTGCACCGGTTATATACATTCTTTTATCAACAATGTTCATAAAGCATCGGTCAGCCGCTTCAAAAAGCTCTTTGTCATCATAAATAAGTGCAAGGTCTGCCATAGCGCAGAAAAGATAGAGGGCTCTTACACAATGTCCGTCTGCAGTTTCTCTTTCTCTTACGGGAGCATCATCCTGATTATAAAGCTCGTTGCAACCCCTATACATAGACTGGTCATCGGGATTTGCCCCGTGATTGTCAACAAAGAATTTTGAAAGCTCAAGGTAACGCTTTTCACCGGTTACTTCATATAATTTTACGAGAGCAAGTTCAATTTCGGGGTGACCGGGAGTTATAAACTTTGCAGTTTTTTCTATAACGAAAGCCTTTTCTATGTAGTCAGCATATTTGCACATAGCATCAAGAAGCTCTTTTTTGCCTGTTGCTTCATAGTATGCAACTGCAGCTTCCATAAGATGACCTGCGCAGTAAAGCTCGTGCTCTGTTCGGTCTGTGAAACGCTCACCTGTTACAAGAAAATGGCTGTTGAAATAGCCGTTTTCATCTCTGTTTTTTATTAATTTTGCAATTGCTTCATCTGCAAGCTTTTCAAGTTCTTTGTTTTCTGAATAATTAAGGCTATATGCAAGACCCTCAATCCATTTTGCAATATCGGAATCCCAGAAAACATGGGGTAAATTGGGGTCGCCCTCTTTCCAGGTGCAGTCAAGAGCGTCAAAGCGGTGAGTTTCTTTAAATCTGTCATAAACGGATTTAAGGGTAACATTGTTTACCATATCCTGCTTTACTTTCCAGAAGCCATCTGTGATTTTTATATTTTTGCAGTTAACTGTTTTCATAATAAAACCTCATCTGTTTTCAATTCTTTCTTTTACACATTCTTTCCAACGCCTTGCTATAAGCTCGTGACCGATAGTTGTGGGATGAACACCGTCCCAAAGAAGCTTATACATATCTGTTTTTCCTCTGTAAGAGTCAAATAAATCCTGAAGGGGAACGAAAACTGCATTGTAATCCTCTGCAAGCTTCTTTGCTTTCTCCTGATATGCACCAATTCCGGATTTAAAGAATTTATCAAGCTCCTCTTCCGGCTTGTCACCAAAGAATGGCTCCATTATAACAATGAGAGTATCAGGGTTTTGTTCAATAACCTCGTCAAGAAGAAGTCGGAAGATTTTTTCATATCTTTCCGGGTCAGAGCCAGAACTGTGTTCCCAATCAAAAATCATATCGTTAACACCGATAAGAATACTGAGAACAGAGGGTTTTAAATTAAGACAATCCTCTTTCCATCTGCCGTAAAGGTCGCAAATTCTGTCACCGCTGTTGCCTCTGTTTATAAATTCTACATTTTTATCTAAATTGTCAGTAGAAAGCTCCGCAGCTATCATATATTGATAGCTATGACCGTGAACATGGTTAAGGTCAGAGTTTCTTCCTCTGTTACCATCGGTTATGGAATCTCCCTGAAAAAGAATAACATCATTTTCTTTAAGCTTAATCATATTTATCACCTGAAAAAAGAATAACATATATTTATTTAATATGCAATGAGCAAATTGTAGCTACCAGTTGCCAGTCGCCAGTTTAGGGGCGCAAAAAAGCGCCGTAGAAGAAACAGAAAAATAATTGCGAAGCTTAAAATGCGTCGCAGACCCAAAACTTGCCACTTTCAACTTTCAATTTGCCACTTTTATCTTGCACTTATTTCCATTTCTTGACAAACATATAAAAATATGTTACCTTTAAGTAGCACTCCGTGTCGGTGCGAAAAATTAACCCAAATAAAATTATTAAGAAAGGAGCTGGACATGATGATGAAAATGGTTAGAAAAACAAAAAATAATCCGGTTATTGTGTCCGCTTCCTGCTGACAATTGCATTTTTGTATGCTATTTCTCCGGAAAGTTAATGCTTTTCGGAGATTTTTTATTTTAATGCAAATTACCGTTTTGTTGGTTAGTACTATTAACCGTAAGGTATGGGCTTGCCCATACCACAGAACAAAGTAGGTAAGGCTATTGTTCTATCAAACTTTATCGTGTGGCACAGGCAAGCCGGTGCCTTACAGTTTTGGAAGGGCAAGTCTCTATGTTACGCAGGAAACGAAGGGGTTTTTGAGTTCCTCTCACCTTGAAAACCGACACAAACTCCGGGAATTAACCCCAGACGGCAAAATGAGTCGTTAGCATTTTGCCGAAAAATTTAACGGAGGAAATATGAGAAATAATAAAAAAGAAACGAAAAAAGAAAAGTTTGAAACTCTGAAAAATGTGGTTTACGCAGTAAAAATTATTAAGGAATGTTGCCCTTGGTATTTTACTGTTCAAATTCTTGCAACAGGTGGTTTTTGGTTTTTTACAGCATTTGTTCAGGAAATATGGTTTTTGCGAGTGATTTTGCAAGTGCTTGAAAAAAATCAACCGTTTAAAACATTTATATTTGCAGTATTAATATTTGTTGCTGCAGGAATTCTTGCAAGGGCTATTCAGAGCTATTCCAATTATGTGTTAAGTGTAAAATTCAAACAGTTTTACAAAAATCTTAACGAGAAAATCTTTGAAAAAGCGGTCAGTGTAGATATGGCTTGCTTTGAAGACCCTGATTTTTTTAATAAATATAAACGTGCAACGGAGATTATATCAGAATCTCACTATGATATGTTTATTTATTATTTTTCCAGCATTTTCGTTGCTGCGTTTACGGGAATTTTTATAGTAACCTATGTTGTTACTATTGACCCTAAAATATTACTGATACTTCTGTTTATGCTTCCTGTTGTTGCTGCACAGGCTTTAAAAGGAAAAATCGAAGTCAAAAAAGATAAGGAAATGACAATTCATAAGCGTTCAAAGGCTTATGTTAAAAGAATCATTTACCTGAAAGAATATTCAAAAGATATCAGAACCTCCGGAGTATTCAATATCCTTCATAAACGCTTTTCTGATGCGGTAGAGAAAAACCGTGAAATAATCAAAAAATATGGTTGGAAAATTGCTTTTTATGAAGTTGTTACCGGATTTTTTGGTCAGGCATTACCTGTTGCCACAACCTATGCATATGCCACATATAGATATGCATTTAAAAGAAATCTTGCTCTCGCAGATTTCTCTGTTATTATGACTGCTATGAGCAACATTCGAGATATCATCAACGATATGGGTCAAGCAATTTCTGTTGTAAAAAATGAATCCCTTTATTTTGGTAATCTTAAAGAGTTTTTCGAATATGAATCCAAGGTTACCAGCGGAACAGTGTTGCCTGATGAGCTTGAAACTTTGGAGTTCAGAAATGTTACTTTTACATATCCTAACGCAAAAGAACCAACTTTAAAAAATCTCAACCTAAAATTCAGGAAAGGTGAAACAACAGCTATCGTTGGTGAAAATGGTGCAGGAAAAACAACATTTGTAAAGCTTCTTTTAAGGTTTTATGATCCCGATGAAGGCGAGATTCTTTATAACGGTAGAAATTTGCGTGATTACGATATTGAAGCACTTCGCAAAAGATTCGGAACTGTTTTTCAGGATTATAAGGTTTTTGCTGTTTCTGTTGAAGAGAATGTTCTTTGCAAAGAGATTGAAAGTGAAAATGAACAGAAAAAGGTTCTCACTTCTCTTAAAAACAGCGGAGCAGAAGCATTTGTAAACCGTTTACCACAAAAAGAAAAAACTGTTATAACAAGGGAGTTTGATGAGACCGGTACGGGTCTTTCCGGCGGTGAGCAACAAAAAATTGCAACTGCAAGAATGTTTTGCAAGGATTTCGATCTTGCAATTCTTGATGAGCCATCATCCGCACTTGATCCTATAGCAGAATATAATATGTATGAAAATCTGATTTCTGCAACAAAAGGAAAAACTGTTATTTATATTTCTCACAGACTTTCCAGTGCAGTGCTTTCTGATAAAATTTATGTTTTCGGTGACGGAACAGTAAAGGAAACCGGCAATCATAATGAGCTTATGGATTTGAATGGTAAATATGCCGAAATGTTTACACTCCAGGCGTCAAGCTACAGAGCAAAGGAAGGGAGTGTGACAACAATATGAAAAAGCAAAAAACAGAAAAAGGTGTATTTTCAAACCTCTTGTATATGACAGGAGTGATGCTTAGACTTTGTCCCGGGCTTGTTATAGGAGAAATATTTTTCCATATTCTTTGCACATTACCGGGAAGACTTGTTTCTGTAATAGGTCTTAAATTTGTTATTGATGAAGTAAGCACGGGCGGAAGTCCGCAAAAAATTCTGTTTGGTATTGGTCTTATAATAGCTTTGCTTGTGGGCGGAGATTTTCTGAATGCACTCTTTTTCGAACTCTTTGCCCATAGGGAGCGGGAAAAACTTGACATAGGCTTACAATCTATGCTCTATAAGAAAGCAGCGTCCATAGATCTTTCAAAATATGATAACCCTGAATATTATGCAGATTTTATTCTTGCAGTCGAAAACTCCTCAAATAGTATTCGTTATCTTATTCCGATGATTAAAGGTGTGATTGAAGAGGTTATATCTTTTATTCTTATTGGCACGCTTGTATTTACAATTGACCCTATAGCGTTGCTTATTGTTGTAGTTTCCACAGTTATTTTCATTCCTGTAGGAAAATATACAGGCGACCTTATGATAGAGCGTAGAGAGAAAATAACCGAAGCGCATAGGGTTGGTGATTATTTTGCACGTATTTTCTATTTGCAGGATTATTCAGGAGAAATACGCACAAGCGGAATATTTCCTCTTCTGAAAAAGCGATTTAACACAGCAGCAGATGATGTTGTTGATATTCAGAAAAAATATGCCAAAAAGACGAATGCCCTTTTCTTTCTTCAAGGAACTTCAATAAACGTTATAGGCTTTATGCTTGTTTTAACGCTATATATCGGCTATAAAACTATCGTTACAAAGGAAATGTCCGCAGGTGATTTTGTTGCAACATTTAATGGTGCGGTGCAAATCGGTTCAGGCATAATCTACCTTACAGTAGGTTGTGTAAGAAACTTTACAGAGCACTCAAAAATTATTGATAAATACCGCAAATTTTTAAAGGTTGAAAACGAAATCAAAGACGGCACACATATTGCCGAATGCGGTAAGCCTGAAACAATTTCCGTTGAAAACATCACATTCTCTTATGAGGGTAATGATAAAAATTCATTGGATGGAATTTCTTTTGAAATAAAGCCTTATGAAAAGGTTGCTCTTGTTGGCTATAATGGTGCAGGTAAAACCACACTTACAAATCTTCTTTTGCGTCTTTATGATGTTAAAGACGGTAGTATAAAAATCGGCGGAAGAGATATTCGCGAGGAAACAGTTGCTTCTCATCGTGACCGCTTTGCAGCAGTATTTCAGGATTTCCAGATTTTCTCTGCTTCAGTTGGAGAAAATGTTGCACTTTCAAAAGAGTATGATGAAGAAAGAGTTTGGCAAGCTCTTAAAGCAGTAGGCTTTGATAAAGAACTTCCCAATGGTCTTGAAACCATTCTTTTAAGAGAATTTGATGAAGATGGATTAATGCTATCGGGCGGAGAGCAACAGAAAATTGCGATCGCAAGAGCATTTTACAAGAACTGTCCCTATGTTATTCTTGACGAGCCCTCCGCAAATCTTGACCCTGTTTCAGAATACGAGCTTAACCACTCTATGATGACTCAGGCGACGGATAAAACAGTTATTTTCATTTCCCACAGACTTTCTACAACGCGACACGCGGATAGAATTTTTATGATGGAAAAAGGAAAAATAATTGAAAGCGGAAGTCATGACGAGCTTATTAATTTAAACGGCAAATATGCAGAGATGTTCAATCTTCAGGCAGAAAAGTATGTAAACTAAAAAAATCGTCACCCGAGGGGGTGGCGATTTTTCTGAGTTGCAAGTTGAGAATGTAAAGTGGCAAGTTAAGGGGAAGCTTCGCTTCCAAACATTATAATTGTTGTGCGCAGCACCCAACACTGGCATCTTTATAATGCCGACCGCAGGTCCCGAAACTTGCCACTTTCAACTTTCAATTTTCAACTAAAAAGAAAGTCCACCCGAGGTGGACTTTTCTTTTTAATATCCCTTATACTCAAACACAGTATTATATGTTCCGCTTTCGAATTCGTATTCTTCGTCATCAAGGTAAAGAGTTGCGTGTGAACCATTAGGAATTGTGAAACTGAATTTGCATTCATCACCATTTCCTGTGTATTCCCAGGAGGAAATGATTTCGCCATTTTCTGTGAGAATTCTTGATTTTGCGTAGCCTAATTCCTTTGAGGGAAGCGGACGGAAAATAATATGCTTGTAAGCAGGCTCGTTGAAATCGCTGTCGATACCTGCAACGGTTGTGTAGAGCCAGTCGCCAACAGAGCCGTAAGCATAGTGGTTAAAGGAGTTCATTTCAGGAGTTGCAAAGGAGCCATCCTCTTTCATTCCGTCCCAACGCTCCCACATTGTTGTTGCGCCTCTTGTTACGGGGAAGAGCCATGATGGGAAATCCTTTTTGAGAAGAATCTTGTATGCAAGGTCGGTTCTGCCGATTTTTGTTAATGTGTGAAGAAGATAAGGTGTTCCTACGAAGCCTGTTTTAAGATGACCGCAACTTTCAATATCTTTAACAAGCTTTTCAGCTTCTCTTTCAGGTTTATCTGTAAGGTCAAAGTAAAGAGCAAGAACATTTGCTGTTTGTGTTTCGTGTTCTGTTTTACCGGTATTAAGATATGTTTCTCTGTACTTTTTAACAGTAAGGTCATAAAGCTCTTCAAAATAGCTCATATCCTCACCTATAACCTTCCCCATTTCAATGAAAAGTGAGTTTGAATATGCAAGATAAGCAGTACCGATAAGGTTTTTATCTGTAAGACCGCCTGTTGCTTCATTACCAGCATCAAGAGAAAGCCAGTCACCGAAATGGTGGGGATGCTTGTCAAAAAGACCTCTTTCTGAGCCGTTTGATTCCATAAAGAGAATCCATTTTTTCATAGACTCAAACTGGTCTCTGATTACCTGAGTATCACCAAAGGTTCTGTATACCCAGTAAGGAACAACTACACTTGCATCTGCCCAGGCAGAAGAGCCGTGAGACTCCCATCTTAAAAGGTCGGGGCAAACGTCAGTAATTGCACCGCATTCTCTTTGGTCTGCAGCAAGGTCGTGAAGCCATTTTTTGAAGAACTTAAGTGTTCTGTATGTGGTTGATGCGGTTCTTGCGAAAACCTGTGCATCACCTGTCCAGCCAAGTCTTTCATCTCGCTGAGGACAGTCTGTGGGAACATCAAGGAAATTACCTCTCTGACCCCATACGATATTCTCGTAAAGCTGCTGAATAAGGTCGTGTCCGCAAGCAAAATAACCCGTTCTCTTCATATTTGAGAAAACAACAACTGCTTTAAAATTATCAAGGTTAATTTCATCTTTATTAAAGCCTTCAAGCTTAATGTATCTGAATCCTTGAAATGAAAAATGAGGCTTATAAACTCTTTCGTTACCATCAGAGGTCACGTGAATTTCTGCTTTTGCACCGCGAAGGTTGGTTGTGTAGAAATTGCCGTCCTTGTCAAGAATTTCTGCATGGTAAAGGGTGAATTCTGCACCTTTTCTCTGAGGAACAATCCATTCAACATAGCCTGTAAGGTTCTGACCGAAGTCAATAACTGTTTCACCCTTAGGGGTGGTTATAAGCTCAATTGCATTAAGACGAGTCATTTCACGAGTTTCCTCACCCTCGGTGGGAATAAGAATTTCTTTATTAACATCATCTAATTCTTTAACAGGGAAGGTTTCATCTGTATCAAAAGTGAAATCAACAATTTCTCCGTTATAAACATGGGAATCGAGAATATTGCTTTTCTGACATTCCCAGGAAGAATCTGTGGGGATAAAATCTTCGGTTCCGTCCTGATATTCAATTTTAAGAGCCGCAATAAGAGCAGTTTCTTTGCAAGTAATGCTCTCATAGTTTTCGTGAGGATTACCGTGAAAACGCATACCATTACCCACTGCAATTTCAAGAACGTTGCATTCTTCCATCATTGAGGTTACATCATATTCCTGATACTGAAGGCGTTTGCCGTAGGTAGTCCAACCGGGCGCAAAAATGAATTTGCCGACTCTCTGACTGTTAAGGTAAGCTTCATAATAGCCCAAAGCAGAGCAGAAAAGAGTTGCCTTGTTGATTTTTTTATCAAGCCAGACAACCTTTTTGAAAACGGGAACAATAGTACCGAAATCAGCATTTTCCTTAATAAATTTTGCTTTTTTTATCGTGTTCATTTAATCACCTGCATTTTTTCGTTGACAATGAAAATTCAAATTGTATAATTATATTATCTTAGTTGACACTCTTTTTCAAGAGTTTCGGAGGCGAAAATGAGAAATCTTTCAGATATAAATGTTATTAAATCCGTAATGGGAAAGCACGGCGTTACCTTTAATAAGGGGTTAGGTCAGAATTTCCTTGTTGACCCTGAGGTTTGTCCTGCTATGGCAGAGGCGGCAGGGCTTGATAAGAACACTTGCGCTATAGAAATTGGTCCCGGTGTGGGCGTTTTAACTGCAGAGCTTGCAAAAAGAGCGGGTAAAGTCTTAAGCTTTGAGGTTGATAATCGTCTTTTGCCCGTTTTAGCAGAAACCCTTTCAGATTTTAACAATGTTGAAATCATTAATGAAGATGTTATGAAAGCGGATTTACCCAAAATTATTGAGGAAAAATGCAAGGGAATGAAAATTTGCGTTGTAGCAAACCTTCCGTATTACATTACCTCACCCATAATTATGCTTCTTTTAGAAAGCAAGTTGCCCATTAATAACATAACTGTTATGGTGCAAAAGGAAGCGGCGGACAGACTTTGTGCAGATGTGGGCTCCCGTGATGGTGGAGCAGTAACAGTTGCAGTTTCTTATTATTCAGAAAGTGAAAAGCTCTTTTTTGTTCCAAGAGATTCATTTTTACCCCCACCTAAAGTTAACAGCGAGGTTATTCAGTTAACTGTAAGAAAAGAGCTACCTGTAAAGGTTGAAAATGAGGAGTTTTTCTTTAAACTTGTTAAAGCCGCATTCTCTCAAAGAAGAAAAACTGCAGAAAATTCTATAAGTGCAGGTCTTGGAATAAATAAAAGCATTGTTGCTGAGGCACTCTCAAAAGCAGGTCTTGAAAGAACTGTAAGAGCTGAAAAGCTTACAATGGAAGATTTTGCAAATTTGGAAAAAATATTGAATAAGTAATAAAATGTCACTGTTTGTTTTTCGGACAGTGACTTTTGTTTTTGTAACTGTATAAATCAACCGTTTCTGTCAATAAATAATATAAAAAACAGGAGGACATATTATGAGCGACAGAAATAAAAATGATAATGACAAAAACCCGTTGGAAATTCCCGAAAATACACCGTCAGGTCAGCCGAAACCTATCAGAGCCGCAAAAAATGATAAAACAATGAAAAAGGTAAAATATGCCTATGCATTTGCCTTGCTTCTTGCTTTAGGTACGGCTCTTATTGCGAAAATTTCAACAGAAAAAGCCCTTGGAAACCTTGCTCCCATCGAAAGCGATTATGTTACAACCACAACAGAAAAAGCAACAACCAAGGACAGTGCCTTCCTTACAACTGAGCCTGATTTTGAGGTAAGACAAAATCTTACAGATGTTCCCGATATAAGAGAAGAAACGGAAGAGCAAGCAGAGGAACAGACCGAAGAACAAACCAAAGAAGAAACAACACAAAGCAGTAAATATGCTACGCCATATCAGGATTATTATTCCTTGCCCTTGGGCACAGATATTTTAAAGGACTATTCTCCCGACAAACCTTCATATAGCGCAACAATGGGAGATTGGCGTACCCATTCGGGTGTTGATTTCAAAGCCGCAGAGGGTGAGCAGGTAAAAGCAATTTCCTACGGAACAGTTACAAATATATATGACGATGTTTTGTTTGGAACCATAGTTGAAATTGATCATGGTAATGGAGTTATTGCGAAATATTGCGGTTTTAATAAAGATACTCTTGAAATTAAAAAAGGGTCAGTTGTTGAAAGCGGTTCTCTTTTAGGCTATCTCGGCACAATTCCCTGCGAAAAATCAGAGTTAAGTCACTTGCATTTTGAGATTATTTATAATGGTAAGAATGTTGAGCCGTTAGAACTTATGGGGAAGTAAAAAACGCCTTTGGGACGTTTTTTAGTGAAGAGTTAAGAGTGAAAAATGAAGAGGTGAGGGGAAGCTACGCTTCCAAACATTATAAGCTTCGCAACACGTAAAACAATATAAAAACAAAAAGAATTCAGGACAATAAATGTGTCTTGAATTCTTTTTTATGATTGCGACCGCAGGTCCCTACATTTAGCATTTAGCACTTTGCATTTTGCATTTTGGATTTTATATAGTTT
The DNA here is from genome assembly GCA_045604605.1 of Acutalibacteraceae bacterium. Lineage (GTDB taxonomy): Bacteria > Bacillota > Clostridia > Oscillospirales > Acutalibacteraceae > DTU089. Next base: position 13,145 of record JAZUOL010000084.1, read on the forward strand.
TTCTTATCCCATCAAAAAACTCATTATATCTATCCACCCATTTCTGCACATCTTTTCTGTCATATTTATTGGGTAAATAGGTTTCCGTGACGGCAAGCTTTCCCATCCATACTGCGAAAGAGGAAAATTTCTCTTTTAATATAACATTTTCACGAACCTGACGTATTTTGTCTTTTATTAATGTTCTGCCCGATGCACCGAAAAGGTTGTCGAGCTTATTTGTCATAATCTGAGAAAGGTCTTCCGTTGTGAAAATCCCTGATTTAAAAATTTCATTTATTTCATCTGCAGTAAAATAAGTGAGCAGGTTTTTCAAAAGAGCAAGCCGACCTGCAGAAAATCCGATTTCTTTAAAAAATCTGCGTTGGTATTCCCAGAGTGTTTCTGTATTATAAAGCCCCTCCGAATCCTTTGAAATTGTGTCTGCAAGAATAGCGCCTGCTTTCATGCTGTAAGAGATTCCCGATCCTTTAACAGGGTATGTCATAAATGCGCTGTCGCCTACTGCAGCATAGCCGTCTGCGATCAAAACTCCGAGAGGATGGCAAACCGGGATTTTAAGATATAAGCCACCCCTGATGAATTTCTTGCTTATATGCGGATATTCTGCGCAGATTTTCTGCAATTCTTCTAAAACCTCCTCTTGCGTTAAAGGAGAAAAACGGCAAATTAAAACATCAACAAAATTCTCTTCCGTTACAACCCAAGAGAAGCCTACTGTACCATCTTTTTTAGCAAGAATGTCATAGTATGTGTTGGGCTGGGGAACGCTTAAATCCTTTTCAAAATGAGCACGATATGTGTAAATAACGTCAAAATTCTTTATTTCACGGTTTATGTTCATAAATTTTGGTAAATTATTTCTTAAAGGAGAATCAACACCGCAAGCATCTATTATAACATCGCCGTAAAAATCGCCGTCAAAGGTTTTTATACCAGCAACTCTGCTCCCCAGAATTATAGGCTCAATTACGGGACAATTATAATTGATTTTTACACCGCTTTTTTCTGCGAGAGAAAGAAGATGATTAATCAACACTTTTCTTTCCATAACAATTGCCTCTTCCTCAGGAGGGGGCAAGGTAAGGTTTTCTGTTGCGCTTTCCGAGGGAACAAAAGTGAGTTGATTTTTACATATTGTAATATTTTTAGGCGCGGGCAAGTCAATATAAGCGAAGGTGTCCTTTTCGAACACATCTTGTTGGGGTAATCCCATCTCATTTTTTGCAGATTTTTCAAATACGGTTACATCATAGCCGGTATTTGCAAGCTTTATTGCGGCAACCAAACCGCCGTGACCTGCTCCTGCAACAATAATTCGTGCCATAAGAACACCCCGTTTCTGAATAGTTTCGTATATTACATTATTATATATTAAATATAACATATCATTCATTGGGTTACAATGAATATTAACAAATTTTGTGTTAATAAAAATTTCAAAATGTAACCGATTTTTGCGTAAAACCCGTAATTTTTGTATAGATTTGTACTAATTGACCAATTTAAGAGCGGTTTATAGTGCAATTTTCACATTGAAAAAGCAGTTTCATTATGTTATAATGCCCAATGTTGTTACAAAAGGTTACAAAATTGTAATAAATAGTTACATTCTTGAAATAACTATTACTAAAACAAAAATTACGAAAGGCAAAAAATATTCTATGACAAAAAGCAGAATTAAAAGAATAGCGGTAGTTCTTCTCACCACCATTCTCATGGCAACTTCCGTTTTCAGCGTAAGTGCAGCTGCCAAAAGCCTCGAATACTCCGCCTCCTCATCTTACAAAAAAAGCGTATATTACGAAAGATTAATGAACGTGAAGCTTACAGGTGACCACGTTACAGACCTTGTTAATGTTGCAAAGTCACAGGTTGGTTACCACGAAGCAAGCTTCCTTGACTATTCCGGCACATCTAAAGGTAGCGGCAATGTTACCGAATACGGCAGATGGTTCGGCAGGCAGGGTTATTGGTGCAATGTTTTCGCATCCTGGTGCGGTTATGTTGCAGGCATTCCCTCAAACATCTTCCCCAAGCTTACAAGTGTGGGTCCATCCTACTATTCAACCCTCCCTTCAGTTGGTGCAGACTGCTTCGCTTTCTCATCAGGCAGAAAGCTTCAGGCAGGTGACCTTATTTTCTGTTGCACCTGCTCCGGCGGTTACGGATGTATAGATCACGTTGGTCTTGTTGTTGAGGTTGATGAAAAAACTATTTACACGGTTGAAGGTAATATGTCTGACTATGTTCAGGCTTGCAAGTATCCTGCAAGCTCAGGTTATTCATCATATCTTGGTGCAAGAATTAATTATGTTGCAAGACCTCAATATGAAAACAATGCAAAAACAGTTTCAACACTTTCAGAGGCATCAACAGTAAAAACTGTTGACGACAGCATTTATGCAGTTTTTGATGTTAGCGTAAACTATGAACAAGCAAAAAAGCTTTCCGAAAAAATGGGCGGTCAGCTTGTAAGCATAGGAACAAAGAAGGAGCTTAAAATCCTTTCAAAGCTTGCAAGCGAGAATGGTTTCGGAAGATATTATATCGGTGAGCATTTTAACAGCAAAAAAAGTGTTTGTTCAGTAATTACTGAAGACGGAATTGCAAAATCAAGCGAAAAAAGAAGCATGACAGGTTTCGTTTGCGAAATCAATGCCAATAAAATAGAAGCTGTTAACGGTGCGGTGTTAAACGGAACAAAATATGAAGTTTACGATACACCTTTAACTTATAGTCAGGCAAAAGCAGTTGCAAAGGCAAAGGGTGGTTCTCTTGCCAGAATAGATGAAGATAATGCAGAAATGCTTTCTCTCCTTCTTAAGGATTGTAAGAAATATTTTGTTGAGTCAGGAAAAGAGAACTCTGCGAAAGCCCTTATCAACAGCGATAAAGCAGAGATAAAAAAAGCAAAAACCTTTGATAAAAAGTATAATACGGGCTTTATTGTTGAATATGATGAATCAGAAAAATGTACAGTTGTTTATAATGCAAATGGCGGCGAAAAGGCTCCCATTGAAAAGGTAGCAGAAAAGGGCGAAACAGTTTTAGTTTCCGCATTGGCTCCTGTAAAGAACAACAAGGTTTTCCTTGGTTGGTCATTTGATGAAAAAGCAAAAAAAGCCGATGTGGATTTCGGCGATGCAATTACAGTTACAGAAGACATTACCCTTTACGCTGTATGGGGTTAAGAAAAATGCTCTTGCGAAAGCAAGGGCATTTTTTAGTGGCAAATTGAAAGTGGCAAATGACAAGTTAAGGGTCTGCGACGCAATTATAATGTTTGGAAGCGAAGCTTCCCCGAAATTTGCCACTTTCCACTTTCAACTTGCAATTTAAAAAAACACTTGCATTTTTATATACTATATGGTATATTACGAATGTACGAATATAAACTTGAGTGAGAGCAGGGAAACCTGCTCTCATATTTATTGCCGGAAAAAGTTTTCGACAATTCGAAAAAGTTTGTAGAAAAAACAGAATAAAATTAAAAGAGGTGCTGATTTGGCAAAGAACACAGTTTCTCAGGTTTGGGAAATCGCAGAACCAATTGCAGAAGAATTAGGTTTAATACTTTGGGATGTTTGCTTTGAAAAAGAAGGTGCAAACTATTATCTCAGAATTTTCATTGATAAGGAAGATGGCGTTGGTATAGAAGACTGCGTCAATATGAGCCATGCTATGGATGCACCGTTGGATGAGGCAGACTTAATTGACCGTCAATATAATTTGCAGGTGTCTTCTCCCGGTATCGAAAGAAAGCTTACAAGAGATTTCCATTTTGACTATGCAATGGGAGAAAAGGTTATTGTAAGACTTATTCGTCCCTTTGAAGGTCAGCGTGAATTTAAAGGCGCTCTTATTGATTACTCCGAAGAGGGTGCAGTTACCATTGAGTTTGATGACGAAAACACAATGACTGCCGAAAAGAAAGAAATCGCTTGGGTTAAGTTGGACGATTTTTCTTTCTGATAAAATGTTTATTATTTGATTGATATATTTGAAAGGAATGGTAGGAAAATGGCTAGAAAATCAACTAAGAAAAATGAAAACAAAGAATTTTTCGAAGCAATACTTATGCTTGAACAGGAAAGAGGAATTCCTGCAGATTATCTTCTTGAAAAGGTTTGCGCGGCTATCGTAACATCAGTAAGAAGAGAATACGGTGGTGAAGACGTTGTATTCGTTGATTGCAATCCGGAGGAATATAAACTTCGTGTTTATCTCAGAAAGCAGGTTGTTGAAGAAATTCATAATGAGTTTACTGATATTCTTCAGGAAGAAGCAGTTAAATATAACAAAAAGGCGCTTGTAGGCGATTTTGTTGAAATTCCTCTTGAAACAAAGCAGTTCGGAAGAATTGCTGCAACAACAGCAAAGAATGTTATAAGAGGCGATATTCACGATGCTGAAAGAGGTCTTATGCTCAGAGAGTTTGAATCAAAGCAGAAAGAGCTGGTTACAGGTAAAGTGCAGAGCATTGATCCTCAGACAGGTAACGTTACTCTTGAAATCGGTAAGGCAGTTGTAATTCTTCCTAAATCAAGACAGCTTCCTAACGAATCATTTACTGAAAATCAGCTTGTTAAGGTTTACATTGAAGGTGTTAAAGATACTCCCAAAGGACCTAAAGCAATGATTTCAAGAACACACTCAGGTCTTGTAAGAAGACTCTTTGAAACAGAAGTTCCCGAGATTTATGACGGAATTGTTGAAATAAAGGCTGTTTCCCGCGAAGCAGGTTCAAGAACAAAAATTGCAGTTATTTCCAAGGATGAAAATGTTGACCCCATCGGAGCTTGCATCGGACCTAAAGGTGCTCGTGTAGGAACAATTGTTGAAGCCCTCGGTGGTGAGAAAATCGACATTGTAATTTACGATGAGGATCCCACAAAGTTCATTGCAGCAGCTCTTGCTCCCGCAGATGTTCTTAAAGTTGAAATTGATGAAGAAAGAGAACGCGCTTGTCATGTAACTGTTCCTGATACACAGCTTTCTCTTGCTATTGGTAACAAAGGTCAGAACGTAAGCCTTGCCGCAAGACTTACAGGATGGAAAATAGATATTAAGCCCGAAAGCGGATTCTACATTCCGCAGAGCAAGTGAGGTTTTTATGGCTGAAAAAAAGATCCCTATGAGGAAATGCCTTGGTTGCGGGGAAATGAAGCCTAAAAGAGAGCTTATTCGCGCAGTCAAAAGTCCCGAAGGTGAAATAAGCCTTGACCTTACAGGCAAAAAGTCGGGCAGGGGCGCATATATATGCCCTGATAAAGCGTGTTTTCAGAAGGCAAGAAAGGGCAAACGTCTTGAAAAGGCACTTGAAACCGCAATTCCCGACAGTGTTTATGATGCGATGGAAAATGAACTGAGTACTTAAATCCGAAAGGACTGGGCAAAATTTGAATAAAAAAGATACTATGGGTTTTTTGGGTTTGTGCCGTAAAGCTGGAAAGCTTTGTTGCGGGCACGATGTTGTAAAAGAATCTATAGTGAAATCCAGCGCAGAGCTTGTATTTCTCTCAGCGGATGCATCCGAAAGACTTGAAAGAGAAATGACGTATGCGTGTACCTATAACGGTAAAAATATTCCTATTATACGTACTTCTTATACAATGGCAGATTTTGCCACAGGAGTGGGCAAAGGTTCGGGAGTTTTTTCCGTAACAGACACCGGTTTTGCAAAAAGACTACATCAAAAATTCGGGGAGGAATTAGATGATAACAAAATATAAAGTCGGCGAAGTAGCTAAAGACTTCGGCTTACAGAATAAAGATATTATTGAGGTTCTCGGTAAATTTTACGAGGAGCCTAAAAAAGCACAGACAGCTCTTGATACAAAAGAACTTGATGTTCTTTTCGATGTTTTAACACAGGAGAACAGTGTTGAAAACTTCAATTCATATTTTGCAATGAAAAAGGTTGAAGAGAAGGAAGAAAAGAAGGCTCCGAAGAAAGAGGAGAAAAAGGCTGAGCCTAAAAAAGAAGAAAAGGCTCAGAAGAAGGATGCTCCTAAAAAAGAGGAGAAAAAAGCAGACAAACCACAGAAAAAGGATGAGAAGAAGCCTGCAGAAAAGACTGAAAAGAAAACCGAAGGTCAGTCTAATGCAAATCCCTTCAAGAAAAACGAAAAGAAAAAAGATGGCCCCATGCAGTCAAGAACAAAGGGCGAAATGCGTACTATTGATACAAGAGCAGACAATGTTCAGCTTGAAAAGTACAATGAAAAATATGAAAATATCGCTCCTGTTCATTCCATCAACGACAATGTTCAGACAAAGCAGAAATTAAAACAGAAGAGCCAGCAGTACAGAAAGCAGCAGGGTATGCGCTCCAAGAGAAAAGAGAGCGAAGCAGAAAGATTAAAGAGAATTGAAGCAGAGCGTGCAAAGAAAACTCTTGTTATTACAGTACCCGAAGAGATTACTGTAGGCGACCTTGCAGCAATGCTTAAAAGAACTGCAGCAGAGGTTATCAAAAAGCTCTTCTCTCTCGGTATGATGGCAACTGTTAACCAGGTTATTGATTTTGATACAGCTGAAATCGTTGCAACAGAGCTTGGTGCAAAGGTTAAAAAAGAAGTTGTTATTACTATTGAAGAAAGAATTATTGACGACCGTGAAGACAGTGAAGAAGACCTTCTTCCCAGAAGCCCTGTTGTTTGCGTTATGGGTCACGTTGACCATGGCAAAACATCACTTCTTGACGCTATCAAAAACACTTCTGTTACAGAAACAGAAGCAGGCGGTATTACTCAGCATCTTGGTGCTTACAGAGTAAATCTTAACGGTCAGGATATCACCTTCCTTGACACTCCCGGTCACGCAGCTTTTACAGCTATGCGTGCAAGAGGTGCAATGGCAACAGATATTGCAATTCTCGTTGTTGCTGCTGATGACGGCATTATGCCCCAGACAGTTGAGGCTATTAACCATGCTAAAGCTGCAGGAGTTTCAATTGTTGTTGCTATTAACAAAATGGATAAACTTGATGCTTCTCCCGATAGGATTATGCAACAGTTAACAGAGTATGAGCTTATTCCTGAAGAATGGGGCGGAGATGTTATCTGCGTTCCTGTTTCTGCAAAAACAAGAATGAATATTGACACTCTTCTTGAATCAGTTCTTCTTGTTGCAGAAATGAAAGAGCTTAAAGCTAACCCCAACCGTGCAGGTAAAGGTATTGTTATTGAAGCAAGACTTGATAAGGGACGTGGTCCTGTTGCAACTCTTCTTGTACAGAACGGTACTCTTAAATCAGGTGACATTATTGTTGCAGGTACTGCAGTTGGTAGAGTTCGTGTTATGACAGATGACAAGGGCAGAAAGGTTAATGAAGCAGGTCCTTCTGTTCCTGTTGAAATAACAGGTCTTGCAGAAGTTCCTGTAGGTGGAGATGCTTTCGACTGTGTAAGTGACGAAAGACTTGCAAGAGAGCTTGTTGAGCAGAGAAAGAATTCCCAGAAGGAAGAAGCATTCCGCTCAATGCAGAAGGTTACTCTTGATAACTTGTTTGATTCCATCAACGAAGGTTCACTTAAAGACCTTAATATTATCGTTAAAGCGGACGTTCAGGGTTCAGTTGAAGCAGTTCGTCAGAGCCTTGAAAAGCTCTCAAATGAAGAAGTTCGTGTTAAAGTTATTCACGGCGGTGTTGGTGCGGTTAATGAATCAGACGTTATGCTTGCAAATGCATCAAACGCTCTCATTGTTGGCTTTAATGTTCGTCCTGACCCTGTTGCAGAGGTTAATGCCGAGCGCGACAAGGTTGAAATGAGAATGTATAGAGTTATTTATGACTGCATCGAAGAAGTTGAAGCTGCTATTAAGGGTATGCTTGCTCCAAAATACCGCGATGTTGAAATGGGTAAAGCTGAAGTCAGAAGCGTATTTAAACTTTCAAGTGCAGGTACAATCGCAGGTTGTTACATCATTGACGGTAAAATCACAAGAAACTGCAAAATCCGTGTTGTTCGTGACGGTATTGTTGTATTTGAGGATGAAATTTCTTCACTCAAGCGTTTCAAAGATGACGTTAAAGAGGTCGCAACAGGTTATGAATGTGGTGTAGGTCTTGAAAAATTCAATGATATCAAAGAAGGCGATATCTTGGAAGGCTACATTACAGAAGAATACAAAGATTAATAAAAATCCAAATCTCCAGGCACATTGCGGCATTTTTCTGACTTGAAATATCTGTATATTCCTGCGTCATAAGAAATGCCACACTGCACCTGAATCTTTGAATTTAAAATATTTCAATTTTCTTTACATTTAGGAGAGAAAATAATGGGAACTTATAAACAGAATCGTACAGCAGAAGATATTAAGCGCGAAATTGCTGCTATTGTAAGAGAGCTTAAAGACCCCAGAATTTCTGACCATCTTATAAGCGTTGCAAGAGCAGATGTGGCAGGCGATTTATCTTATGTTAAAGTATATGTCAGTGCCGTTGAGGGAATTGAGGTAGCAAAGGCTGCTACCAAAGCCCTTACAGGTGCAACGGGTCTTGTGCGCCGTGAGGTAGGTAAACGTCTCGGTCTTCGAAAGACTCCCGAAATAAAATTCGTTGCTGATAACTCTATAGAGTACGGCATGAATATTGTTAAAAAACTCGAAGAACTTTCAGGTTCTGCCGATGATTGAGGAAGTTTTATGGTAATTGATTTAAAACAGTGCGCAAAACTTTTGAGCGAACACGAAGAATTCGTTGTCATTTCTCATGAGCATCCCGACGGAGATACTTTGGGTGCGGCTTTCGCCCTTTGCGAAATTCTCAAAAAAATGGGTAAAAAGCGTGTTGTTAAATGCAGTGATATAATTCCTAAGGATTTCTGCTATATGACAGATTCTTATATTGCCGATGATGTAACGGATCCGTATATTGTTACGGTGGATGTTGCAGATGAAAAGCTCTTGGGCAATATGGTGTCTTTATATGGAGGAAAGGTAGATTTATGCATTGACCATCATATGTCCAATACCTATTATGCAAAGAATTCCTTTGTTGAGGATAGAGCAGCAGCTTGTGAAATTATTTATGAGTTGGCGCAGGAATTGGAAATTGAACCGGATTTGTATATAAGAGAATGTATATACACAGGTATTTCAACCGATACAGGTTGCTTCAGGTACCAGAATACCACGCCGCAAACCTTCAGGATTGCCGCAGACCTTATGGAAAAAGGCATTGATTCCAGAAAAATAAATAAGCTTATGTTTGAAACTAAAACGAAAAGTTTTCTGGAGCTTGAATTGCTTGCAAGAAAAACTCTTGAGTATCATTTTGAGGGTAAGTGCGCAATTATTACATTAACTCAGTCTATGTATAAGGAAAGCGGCTCAAGTGAACACGAATGTCACCCGATAACTGCTCTTCCCCGCCAGATTGAGGGCGTGCTTGTAGGTGCAGTCATTAAAGAAAAAGAGGACGGAACATACGGTATCTCAGTTCGTACCGAGGGGGATATTGATGCTTCCGAAATCTGCGCTAATTTAGGTGGCGGTGGTCATAAGGGTGCCGCAGGAGCAAGTTTTTCCTGTTCTTATGAAGAAGGAAAAGCTATGTTACTTAATATTATAAAAACTGTTTTGGACGGTTTGAATCAATGACAGGAATAATACCTCTCAAAAAAGGTGAGAATATTACATCCTTTTTTGCAGTAAATAAAGTCAGAAGAATAATTGGTGAGAAAAAGTGTGGTCATACAGGCACACTTGATCCCAATGCAACAGGAGTGCTGCCGATAGCTGTCGGCGGCGCAACTCGTTTTATTGAACTTCTGCCTACACATAAAAAAGCCTACAAAGCGACATTTAAAACAGGTTTTTGCACCGATACTCTGGATATCTGGGGAACAGTTACAAAAACCTTTGATAAAAAGGTGTGTTTTGAGGAAATAGAAAAAGCAGTTACAGAATTCAAGGGGGAAATCACACAGCTTCCTCCGATGTATTCAGCTATAAAAAAAGACGGCGTACGCCTCTATGAATTGGCACGTCAGGGCGTTGAGGTAGAAAGAACTCCGCGAAACTGCCGGATTTATGAGCTTTCTGTGAGTGAAAGTGAAAACGGCGAATATGCCCTTTATTGCGAATGTTCTGCAGGAACTTATATAAGAACTCTTATTAGTGATATAGGTGAGAAATTGGGTTGCGGTGCAACAATGACATCTCTTTGCAGAACTTTTGCTTGCGGAATTGAACTTTCAGAGTGCTTTTCTCTTGAAGAATTAACTGAATTGCAAGATAAAGGCGAAATTATGAAAGCGGTTATTCCTCTGGAAAAATTACTTTTGGAATATCCGGAAATTCAAGTTACGGAAAGTCAGGCGAAAAGGTTTTCTAATGGGGGAAGCCTTATGAGAGAAAGACTACGTAATTTAAGAGAAGACGGAATTTACAGAGTTTACGGCAATGGTAAGTTTTTAGGTTTAGGTGAGCTTACCGAAACAGATTTATTGGTGAAAAGAGTTTATAATAATGTCTGAAAATAAAAAGGTGCTTGTAGCACTGGGTACTTTTGACGGTCTGCATCTTGGCCATAAAAAAGTGCTTTTAAGCGATACAACTGAATATGACGAGAAAATCGCGTTGATGTTCACGGAGCACCCTCAAAAAACGCTTTCAGGCAAGGTTCCGGGTGAACTTATCACCGAGTCAAAAAGAAATGCTCTTCTAAAGGAATGGGGATATACTCCCGCTTTCCTCGATTTTTCGGAAATTTCAGAGCTTTCTCCCCGGGATTTTGTTGATAAAATTCTTGTAGATAAATTTAAATCAACAGCGATTTGTTGCGGATTTAATTACCGCTTCGGCAAAGGAGCAAAGGGAGATATTTCTGTTTTAAAACAGCTTTGTGCCGAAAGAGAAATCAAACTTACAGTTTGTAATGAAGTTGAGTTTGATGGTGCGCCGATTAGTTCCACCCGAATAAGAGAGGGATTGAAAAACGGTGATATCAGAACTGCCAATAAAATGCTGGGCAGATATTTTTCCTACAATTTTGAAGTAGTTCATGGTGATGCTCGCGGCAGAGTTTTAGGTTCGCCTACTATTAACCAATTTTTCAGCGAGAATTTTACCGTTGCGGAGTATGGTGTTTATGCTTCTTTTACTGTGGTTAACGGTAAAAAATATATTTCTGTTACAAATATCGGTGTTCGCCCCACAATAAAGGGCGGTAGCGAAAAGCGAAGCGAAACAAATATTGTTGGATTTGATGGAGATTTGTACGGAAAGAATATCGAAGTTTTTCTTGTGGAAAAGCTGAGAGGTGAAATGGCTTTTGAATCTTTGGAGGAATTAAGCTCAAGAATCTCAGCAGACAGAGAAAAAGCGACAGAAATAATAAAAAAGGAGTTTCCCAATGAATTTTAAAAATAAAATTAAAGTAGCTCCCTCAATTCTTTCTGCGGATTATGCAGATTTAAAAAATGAAATAGAAAAAGTTAAGGTTGCAGGAGCAGATATGCTTCATGTGGATGTTATGGACGGCCATTTTGTGCCTAATATTTCAATAGGTCCTCCCGTTGTGAAATCCATAAGAAAAGCGACGGATATGTTTCTTGACTGCCACCTTATGATAAGCAATCCCTCAGATTATGTTGAAAGCTTTGCAAATGCGGGAGCAGATTTAATATCTTTTCACATTGAAAGTGAAAGCGATGTTGAGAAAACCTTGGAAAAAATAATAAATGCAGGGGTTAAGCCTGCATTGGTAATAAAACCGAAAACTCCGGCTGAAGAAGTTTTTCCATATATAGAAAAATTAGCAATGGTATTGGTTATGACTGTTGAGCCCGGTTTTGGTGGTCAGTCCTTTATGGCAGAAATGCTTCCGAAAATCAGGGCAATAAGAGAAAAAGCAAATCAAGTAAATCCTGATTTGCTCATTCAGGTTGATGGCGGTATTGTTCCTGAAACAGCCAAGGCTTGTGTTGAAGCCGGGGCAGATGTTCTTGTTTCCGGTAGTTATATCTTTGGTGCAGAAAATACTGAAAATGCTATAAACTCTTTAAGATAAACTTTTGCCATATTCGTAAATTTTTGAAATCTCTGATTCGCAACAAACAGAGGCGTTACCGAATTCGCATAAAATATGTAGTATTTTTTCGGAAAAAGTAAGCTTTGGACGGATTATAATATAAATACAGTTTTTGTATTTATAGGGCTCAAACTTTTTTATAAAATCTTTTAGTTTTGAAATAATTCCCAATGAGTCAATAAAAGAATTTTCGTCCCACGGGGAAAAAAGAATGGGCTCTGCATCCTTTCTCATAACAAGGCGTTTTTTATTCTTGGAGTCTGTAAAAGGGGAGCTTGTAAAGTGGATAACACATCCACCCTCATCTAAAGGGGCTACCTCTATCAGAAGTTTTCCGTCAGTATCAACGGATTTTCCCAGGGTTTTCCGCGCTTTATCAAGAATTGTCCATATAACGCGGCGGGTTTCTATGTTGGAATAATCCATTTCATCATATGTTATGTCAAGATCTGTCATATCAACATCTGAAAGAGTGACGGTGATTTTTTCTTCGCCGTTGGATTCAATTTTCATTTTCTTCCCTCCCAACTGAAAATGAGATATACTAATATCATAATACTCAAATAGCTTGGGTACAATGATAAAATATTGGAAAGGAATTTTCTTATGAAATTTGCAGTCAGTAGTTATAGTTTAGGTTCTCTTGTATCAAAAGGTGAGGCAACAGAGAAAGATTTAATTTCAATTGCTAAAGAGCTTGGTTTTGACGGAATTGAGTTTGCAGAAATACACACTCCCGACGGAAAATCCAAAGAAGAATATGCTAGAGAGCTTAAAGAGGAATGCGAAAAAGTAGGAATAGTTCCGGTTCAATATTCTGTTGGCGCAGATTTTATTTATGGCTCTGATGGCGATTTGCAAAAGGAAATTCAGAGGCTTAAATGTGAGGTTGATGTTGCGGTTCAGTTAGGAGTTCAGGGTATGCGCCACGATGCAACCGGAGGCTATCGTGATGATGATAAAAAATTCAAAGGCTTTGAACAAGCGTTACCCAGGATTGTTGAGGGTTATAAAAGTGTTACCGAATATGCTGAAGAAAAGGGCATTAAAACCATGATAGAAAATCATGGCTATTTCTGCCAGGACAGCGACAGGGTAGAAAGAATAATAACAGGTGTTTCCCATAAAAATTTCGGTGCACTTATTGATATAGGCAATTTCCTTTGCGCAGACGAAAATCCTGTTAATGCAGTCGGAAGGCTTGCACCCTTTGTTTCTTATGTTCACGCAAAGGACTTTCATATTAAAAGCGGCAACGAGTTTGCGCCTCAGGATTGCTTCTTTAAAACACGTGGGGGCAATTATTTGCGCGGAGCTGTTTTAGGACATGGCAATGTTCCTGTTTTGCAAACCTTAAGTATATTGAAGAATGCAGGGTATGAGGGTTACATAACTCTTGAATTTGAAGGCTGTGAAGAAGCTAAAACAGCTTGTAAATGGGGTCTTAATACCCTTAAAAATATTTGCGCTTATCTGAATTGGTAAAAATTATGATTGATTTGAATAAAAAAGTAATACTTGCTTCTCAATCACCAAGAAGACAAGAGTTAATAAAACTTATTTTTGAAAAAGTTGAGATACTCCCTGCCGAATGTGATGAAACTCTTCCCGAAGGAATAGGCGCAAGAGAAGCAGTTGAATATCTCTCAAATATAAAGAATGAAGCATCCGTAAAATTAGCAGATGATGGAAATCTCATAATTTCCGCAGATACTGTTGTTGCTATTGATGATATTATTCTCGGTAAGCCCGTAGATAAAGAGGATGCACGAAGAATGATATCCCTTTTAAGCGGAAAAACTCATCAGGTTTATACAGGTGTTACAATTTCTATGAACGAAAAATCCGTAACCTTCAGCGAAAAAACCGATGTTGAGTTTTATAATTTAACTGAAGCAGAAATAGAAGAATATATAAGCACCTCTGAGCCATATGACAAAGCCGGTGCTTATGGGATTCAGGGCAAAGCCGGACTTCTTGTTAAAGGCATAAACGGCGACTATTATAATGTTGTAGGCTTGCCTGTGGCAAGGCTTAAAAGAGAACTTCTTGAATTTATGCAACAGGTATGATAACATAAATATAATTTTAAATTTATTTTCAGCGAAAGGCGGTGCTTTTTTTGGCAGAGAAAACAAAAGAAGTATATGTTGAACCCCAAGTAACCGAAGAAGATATTGAAAAACAGAGAAGACAGCAGGAAAAGGAATACCTTGGTCCTCGCGAAATGGCTGCCTACATAATTTCAGGTATTGGTGATAAAAACTGGGAAACCTTTAACGGAAACAATGAGTTTTTCTATACTACTACATTCCAGCATGTAAGCCCGATTACGTTGAGTGTGGCGCAGTCTTTCTGCAGTATTCTTGATACATTTGACAATGCAATTTCAGGACCAATTCTTGACAGAACCCGTACCCGTTGGGGTCGTGTTCGTCCCTATCTTGTGTTGACTCTTCCTTTCTGGCTTTTTTCAGCAATTATGCCCTATATTTTGCCCGATGGACTTTCTCAGGCAACGCTTCTGGGTCTTTTCCTTGTTATAAGATATGTTGGTTCTATTTCCAACTCTTTCTATACACCGGCATATCAGGCGGTTCTTTATAACCTGACCCCTAATGTAAATGAACGAAACAAGCTTATTGCGGCAGATACCTATGTTGACCTTTTCGGCGTATGGTTACCGTCATTGTTCCCGTTCTTTGTTGACTATTTACCACGAACAATACCGACCAGAAATATTTACCTTGTGGGTGCACTTATATTTATGGCGCTTGTTGTTATTTTCCGTGTTTTCGGCTTCTTCAGTCTTCGCGAAAGAGTGCCACTTGCATCCCGTGAGGAAATGAACAGCACAAGTGTATGGAAATCTGTTAAGCAGGTTGCCTCCTGTCGTCCTATGTGGGCACTTCTTGCGAAAAACTTCTGCGGTATGGGTAAAGGTACAGGTCAGAGTGTTGCAAACTATTTCTGGCTTAACTGTACCGGTAAACTTTCCAATGCTGCAATTTCAGGCTTGTTTACAGGTCTTCCCAGTTACTTTGTTTTGCCCTTTGCAAACAAAATGGCAAAGAAAATCGGCGTTAAAAAGCTTTCTGTTTTAGCTTATGGTTATTGTGGTATAGTTTATCTTATAATGTACTTTATTGGATATGCTCCCACGGACAATAACATAATTAACCTTATTATCATAGTAGTCGGACTTACCTTTGCCGGCGCAATGAACTCTGTTCAGCGTTTCTGTGGTACGGCTCTTCAGGGAGATTTGTATGACTATGTTGAGTGGAAAACAGGTATTCGTAATGAGGGTATGATGAGTGCTGCAATGGGCTATATCACTCTTATTACAAACAATATTTCAACAATCCTCAGTGGTGTTATTATCGCCGCAATTAAATATGAACCCCTTATCAACTCTTACGGAGTTGTAATTCCTCAGACAGATCCTGATATGCTTAAGGCTATCTGGGCAGTATTTACTCTTGCTCCTGCTTTCGGACGAATCGGCAAGGCTATTTCTCTTTCTTTCTTTAATGTTGACGGTAAGGTAAGAGAGCAGATGATGGAAGATCTTGCGGTTTCAAGAGCGGCAAAATTAAAGAGCAGAACAGGTGACTCATCAAAAGAGTCAGAAGAATAATCAATTTTTGGAGATGCTGTTACAATGAGAATAGTGGTTAAAGTAGGAACATCAACGCTTGCTCATAGCACAGGGTGTATAAACATTCGCCATGTTGAGGAGCTTTGCAAGGTGCTTTCTGATCTTAAAAATGCAGGGCATGAGATAATTCTCGTTTCTTCAGGAGCTATTGGTATGGGTATCGGAAAGCTTTCCCTCAAAGAAAAACCTACCGATATGCCTACAAAACAAGCTGCAGCAGCAGTTGGTCAATGCGAATTGATGTATGCTTACGACAAGCTTTTTTCTGAATATAACCATACCGTTGCACAAATTCTTCTTACAGGACTTGATTTGGAAGACCCAACAAGATACCACAATATCAAGAACACAATGAACAGACTTCTTGAGCTTAATGTGCTTCCTATTATCAATGAGAACGACACAGTTAATACTGATGAAATTTCTGTTGGTGATAACGATACCTTAGGTGCAATTGTGGCAGTAAGTATGCATGCAGATTTACTTGTTATGCTTTCTGATATTGACGGACTTTACACTGCAGACCCGAGAACAGATAAAAATGCAATTCTTATTTCTGAAATTACAGAAATCACTCCCGAAATCGAAAGCTTAGGCGGAAAGAGCGGAACAAATCTCGGTACAGGCGGTATGGCAACAAAGCTTTCTGCTGCAAAAAAATGTACAGCAAGAGGCACAGATGTTGTTATTGCAAATGGTTCTTCACCTGCGGTTCTTTATGATATTACAGACGGCAAAAAGGTAGGAACAAGATTTATTTCAAAGAAATAAGGGATTTTTATGAAACCAACATTTGATATTTTAAAGGAAGCGAAGGCAGCAAGGTCTGTCCTTTGCTCTCTTAATACAGAAGATAAAAACAAAGCTCTTTTAAAAATGGCAGATGCTTTGGAGGAGAATTGTGATGCAATTCTTGAAGCCAATGCCAAAGATATGGAAAGGGCAAAGGGCACTATTTCTGATGTTATGCTTGACAGACTTTGCCTTACAAAAGAGCGTATCAAGGGTATGGCAGACGGAATTCGCGAGGTTGTAGAATTACCCGACCCTGTTGGGGAGGTTCTTGCAAGAGTTGAAAGACCAAGTGGAATTATTGTTGAGAAAACGGCAGTTCCTATGGGTGTCGTGGCAATTATTTATGAAAGCAGACCTAATGTTACTTCGGATGCTGCAGCACTTGCTCTTAAGAGCGGTAATGTGTGTGTTCTTCGTGGTGGTAAAGAAGCTTTCCTTTCGGCAGATGCAATTGTTACCGCAATGAGAAAGGGTCTTGCTTGTTTAGGTCTTCCCGAAACGCTTATAAATCTTGTTCAGGACACAACAAGGCAGAGTGCTAACGAGCTTATGAATGCAGTAGGCTATGTGGATTTGCTTATTCCACGTGGTGGTGCAGGTCTTATTAAAGCAGTTACAGAAAATGCAAAAGTACCTTGCATTCAGACCGGTACAGGCATTTGCCATATTTACATTGATGAGAGTGCAGATATTGAAAAAGCACTTAATATAGTTGAAAATGCCAAAACAAGCAGACCATCTGTTTGTAATGCGGCAGAAGTGCTTATTGTTAACAGCAAAATTGCAAATGAGTTTTTACCGCGATTAAAAGAAAAGATTGTTGATAACAGAGCTAAAGAGGGCAAAATTCCTGTTGAACTTCGACTTGATGAAAGAGCCATTAAGCTTATTGACGGCAAAATCGCAGGAGAAAATGATTTCGATACAGAATTTCTTGATTATATTCTTGCAGTTAAAATTGTTGACTGTGTTGAAGAGGCAATAGAGCATATTTCCATTCATTCAACAGGTCATAGCGAGGCAATTGTTACACAAAACAGTGAAAATGCAGAAAAGTTCACTCGTGGAGTTGATAGTGCAGCAGTATATGTAAACGCATCAACTCGTTTTACAGATGGTGGTGAGTTTGGTCTTGGTTGTGAAATGGGTATTTCAACTCAAAAGCTTCACGCGAGAGGACCAATGGGATTAAAGGAATTAACAACATATAAATTTATTATAAAAGGTGACGGACAGATTCGCTGAAAGGGATGATTTCAATGAAAAAAATCGGCTTTATCGGTTGCGGTAATATGGGTGGCGCTCTTGCAAGAGCAGCAGTTAAATCCGTTGGTGCAGAAAATATTTTTGTGTTTGATACAGATTTACAGAAGGTAAAAGATTTTTCAGAAGAAACAGATGTAAATATTGCAGATGCTGAATATATTGTCCTTAACTGTGATTATATTTTCCTTGGGGTTAAACCTCAGATGCTTAAAGGGCTTTTTGAAAAATTAGTCCCGATAATTGAAGAGAGAACAACAGATTTTGTACTTATTTCAATGGCAGCAGGTGTTTCACTTGCATCCCTTAACGCTATGGCGCAGGTTGATTGCCCAATAATAAGAATAATGCCCAATATGCCCGTCAGCGTAGGTGAGGGAATGATTCTTTATACCTCTAATGAATTTGTTTCCAAAGAAGACCTTGATGGTTTTATTGATTCAATGAAATATGCAGGTCGCCTTGATAAAATCGAAGAAGATAAAATTGATGCAGCAAGCTGTGTGTCAGGTTGCGGTCCTGCATTTGTGTTTATGTTCTGCGAAGCTCTTGCAGATGGTGCGGTTGAATGCGGACTTCCCCGAGATAAAGCACTTCTTTATGCAGCGCAGACTCTTATTGGTTCTGCAGAAATGCTCATTAAAACAGGCGAGCATCCGGGCAAGCTTAAGGATGCGGTTTGTAGCCCTGCAGGAAGCACAATTGAGGGTGTTAAAGCTCTTGAAAACGGTGCATTCAGAGCAAGTGCTATGGATGCGGTAAGAAAGGCTTACGAGAGAACTCTTGAATTAGGTAAATAAAATGAGAAAAACAAAGCTAGTTGTAATCTCTGCTATGATAGCATCCTTGACCTGTATGGCAACAATGATTATAAAAATCCCGACTCCATTACATGGTTATGCAAATTTTGGTGATTGCATTGTTCTGTTGGCATCATTCCTTTTGCCTGTGGGCTATGGTTTTTGTGCAGCTGCAATCGGTTCTGCTCTTGCAGATGTTTTATCAGGTTATGCTATGTATGCTCCTGCCACCTTTGTTATAAAGGGCTTAATGGTGATTGTAGCTTGTTTCATATATAAGCAGTTCATCAGAAGTGATAAAAAGAAATTAACCGGCAAAATCATCAGTGGAATTGTGGCAGAGGCTGTTATGGTGGTCGGATATTTTGTTTTTGAAGGTGTTTTATATGGCTTCGGAGCATCCCTTGTAAATATTCCTGCAAATGCCATACAAGGAGTTGTAGGTTTAATTATGGGTGTTATGTTGATAAATATTTTCGAAAAAAATAAAATTTTTACAAAGTTTAAATAAACTAACATCAGTTGGAGCAGGTTGCAATTTCTCCATCTGATGTTTTTTCTTTTATGAGTTCAAACTTGTTGAAATCCATTAATTGTTATGATAAAATTAAACTGTAGAAATTTTGGCTTTGGGGTGATTCTACATGATAAAAGCAGCAGTTTTTGACCTTGACCACACATTGTTTGACCGTTATGGCACAATTAAAAAAATTGCACCACAAATTATTTCTTCTCTTAATGTTGCAGATGGTGTAACTGCGGAAATTTTTGCAAAAGAGCTTTGTTATGCGGACAAGCAGTTTGTTCATAGGGGGTGGAGAAAAATCCACGAATATCTTGTGAACAAAAATATGTTTAAGGTTGTACCAACTTATGAAGAGTATGCACAATGTGTGTTGAAAAGCTTTATAACAACCACAGTTAAATATGATTTTGCAATTTCTGTTTTGGAAGAAATCAGAAATATGGGAATTAAAACTGCTCTTATTACTAACGGGGACTCTGAGTTGCAGAATTTTAAAATTATGTCTTTAGGAATGACAGATTGCTTTGACGAAATTATAATCAGTGGCGAAACTGCTTATGAAAAGCCTGATAAGAGAATTTTTCAATTGATGGCAAGAAGCCTTGGCATAAAAACAAATGAAATGCTTTATATCGGCGACCATCCCTTAAATGATGTTGATGGTTCGAGAAAAGCAGGGTGTATTCCCGTTTGGGTGAAAACAACAGGGACATGGATTTTCCCTGAAGTTGAAAAGCCTGAATTACAAGTCGAAACAGTAAAAGAAATCCCCGATTTGATAAAAAGACTTAACGAAAGGTAAGTATTATGAAAGGTACAAGCTTTTTACCCATAAGCGCAAAGGAAGTTGAAGAGCGTGGTTGGGCAGAAGTAGATTTTGTATATGTTTGTGGCGATGCCTATGTAGATCATCCGTCCTTTGGTGCTGCAATAATTACCCGTGTTCTTGAAGAGCAAGGGTTTAATGTGGCTTTTCTTGCTCAACCGAAATTTCATAATTCAGAGGATTTCAAGCGTTTCGGAAAACCTCGTTTGGGCTTTCTCGTCAGCGCAGGTAATATAGATTCAATGGTGGCTCATTACACCGTTGCTAAAAGAAAAAGAAACTATGATTATTATTCCCCCGGTGGTAAAATGGGGCTTCGTCCTGATAGGGCAACCGATGTTTATTGCCGTCTTATAAGAGAGGCTTACCCCGATACTGCAATTATTATCGGTGGTCTTGAAGCGTCACTCAGAAGATTTGCCCATTATGATTATTGGAAGGATGAAGTAATAGAAGGCGTACTTGTTTCATCAGGTGCAGATATTCTCACTTATGGTATGGGTGAAAATATTATAAGAAAAATTGCAACTCTTCTTGATAAGGGTGTGCCTGTTTCCAAAATCCGTGATGTCAGAGGTACTGTCTGGTTTGGTAATCGTGATGACAAAATCCATTTTGATTATGCGGGAGAATGGGATTTCAACAAGCTTAAAGCAGATAAAGAATATTATGCAAAAGCCTTTTCTGTTCAGTATAAAAATCAGGATAGTGCATATGGCAAGGCTTTGGTTGAGTATTACGGCGATAAAATGCTTGTTCAGAATCCGCCGATGCCACCTCTTGAAAGAGAAGAGCTTGATGCAGTTTATGATTTGCCATTTATGAGAGACTATCACCCCTCTTATGAAAAGCAGGGTGGTATTCCTGCAATTACAGAGGTGCAGTTTTCTCTTACCCATAACAGAGGCTGTTTTGGAGGTTGCAATTTCTGTGCTTTAGCTTTCCATCAGGGCAGAAGTGTCCGTTCAAGAAGCATAGAAAGCGTTGTTAAAGAGGCAAAGCTTTTAACAGAAAGAAAAGATTTCAAGGGTTATATAAACGATGTTGGTGGACCTACTGCAAACTTCCGCCACCCTGCTTGTGAGCAACAGCTTAAAAATGGCGTTTGTGCAAACAAAAAATGTCTTGCGCCTGAGCCCTGTAAAAATTTAAAGGCAGATCATAGCGAATATATTGAGCTTCTTTCTCAGATTGAGAAATTACCAAAAATAAAAAAGGTTTTCATTCGTTCAGGTATCAGGTATGACTATCTCAATGCAGATAAAACACCATCAGGCAACGCTTTTTTCAAAAAGCTTGTTAAAGACCATGTAAGCGGACAGTTAAAGGTTGCTCCCGAGCATTGTTCAGGAAATGTTTTGCGCCTTATGGGCAAGCCTGATTTCAAAATATATGAAAAATTCAAGGACAGATATTTTGAATTAACAAAAAGCTTCGGTATGGAGCAGTATCTTGTCCCCTATCTTATGTCAAGTCACCCCGGAAGCACGCTTTCCGATGCGGTTAAATTGGCGGAGTTTATTAAAAAATGGAACTATAATCCCGAGCAGGTGGAGGATTTTTACCCCACACCGGGCACAGCATCTACGGTTATGTTCTATACAGGGCTTGACCCCTTCACAATGAAAGAGGTTTATGTTCCTAAAACTCCGGAAGAAAAGCGAATGCAAAGAGCACTTTTACAATGTGCAGACCCGAAAAATGCAGATTTAGTAAGAATCGCTCTTAAAAAATGTCACAGAGAGGACCTTATCGGCTTTGATAAGAAATGTCTGATTAAGCCATCATATAAAGACAGGGTTGAACAGGCAAAAAAGCAGAATGCTTCAAGAAACAATAAAAATCAGAACCGAAGAGGTAGCAATAGAAATACACCAAAGGGAAAGAGGCGGTAAAATGCAGCTCTTGAAAATAGATAAAGAGAATTATGTTGGTCAGGCAGACCCATATATTCTGAAGCATAATGATAAGTATTATATTTACACAACGGGTGATGACGGACTTTATGCCCATTCCTGTGACAGTCTTTTAGGCGACTGGAAATTTGAAGGTAGAATTTTCACCATTCCCGGTAAAGAATGCTTTTGGGCGCCATCTGCTATTTACCATGAAGGCAAATTCTATATTTATTTCTCCTTTGAATACTACGATGCCCCGCCCGACCAGGGCGGACATCATCAGGCAATGCATGTTATTGAAAGTGAAAATCCTTTAGGACCTTTCACAGAAGCGAAGAATATCTTAAAGCCCTTTTCAATTGACTCTCACATTGTAAAAACTGAAGAAGGTCTTTTTCTTTTCTATTCTCCGAATACCTTTGAGGGCGAGAGAATAGGTACATATATTGTTGTTCAGAAAATGGCAGACCCCTATACTCCCATTGGTGAGCCGGTTCCTGTTATTAAAGCTTCCATTGATGAAGAAATATTCTGCCGTAATCGTTACAAAAAAGGTCAGCATTGGCATACAATTGAGGGCGGTTACTGGTTCCGGGAGGGTGAATGGCAGTATCTTATGTATAGTGGCGGTCGCTATGAGGATGAAACCTATTTTGTAGGCTATGCGGCAGCAAAAACAACCGAGCAGGATTTAACAAAGGTTAAATTCCGGAAGATGCCCGATGACAATACTTATGCACCGCTTCTTCGCAGTAATGAATGGGAAGAGGGTACAGGTCACAACAGCGTTATAAAAGAAGACGGACAGTATTACATTATTTATCATGCAAGAAATACTGAGGCTGACGGTCTTAATGGCGACAGAAGAAATGCAAGAATTGCAAAAATGCATGTTGAGGACGGCAAAATATGGGTTGAAAGATACCCCGACCATATATAATGAGGTATAATTATGATTATTGATGAACTTGTTGGTTTTTCCAATTTATACGGCAGTAACGAAGAGCTTGTTCTTGCAGGTGGTGGAAACACCTCTGCAAAGGATGGGGATGTAATGTATATCAAAGGCTCAGGTACTCGTCTTGCAGATATCACTGCAGATGGTTTTGTTAAAATGAGCCGCAGTAAAATTGCGGAGATTTTTACAAAAACTTATCCCGATAATGATAAGGAAAGAGAAGCGCTTTCTCTTGCAGATTTAATGGCGGCAAAATTACCTGACCAGGAAAGCAAAAGACCAAGCGTTGAAACAACACTTCATTCTCTTTTTCCCCATACATTCGTTTTGCATTTGCATCCCGCACTTGTAAACGGAATAACTTGTTCAAACGATGGTGAAAAGGCAGCAAAAGAGCTTTTTGGTGACAGTGTTTTATGGGTTGAGCCTTGCAAACCGGGCTATACGCTTGCAAAAAAATGTTGTGATACATTAAAAGAATATAAAGAAAAATTCGGCAAGGATGCGGATTTTCTTCTTCTTGCAAATCATGGAATTTTTCTTGCAGATAATACTGTTGACGGTTTGGGTGAAAAGCTTTATTCTGTAATGTCAAAAATTCGTTCAGTTGCAGAAAAAGAGGCGGATACTTCTGTTGGCGAGTTTGACGGCGACAAAGCACAAGAGATTTTCAATGAATTCTGCGATGTTTTCGGTGAAGACAGTGTAATTACATATGAGCCCTCTGTGGTTTCTTTGGATTATGCAAAGGACAAGGAAAGCTTCAGTAAAATTTATGAGCCCTTTAACCCCGACCAGATAGTTTATTGTAAGCCTTACCCTGTATATATTGAAAACAAAGAAGATATAAAAAATGCGGTGGAAGAATACAAAAATAAAAACGGCTTCTTACCCAAAATTTTCTTTGTTAAGGATTGCGGACTTTATGCAATTGATTATTCAGAAAAGGGCAGTGAAACTGCAGCAGCACTTTTCAACGATGCTATGAAGATTGCTGTTTATGCGGAAAATTTTGGTGGTGCAAGGCATCAGAGTCAGGATTTGACAGATTTTATTGTAAACTGGGAAGCAGAAAGCTATCGTAGTAAACAATAATGTAAAGACTGAATATTAAAATAAACAAAAAACGCCTGTGTTATTTATGGAATATTCCAAAAAATAATACAGGCGATTTATTTTGTTGGCTTTTTCATAAATATATGATAAAATTACTAGTGTATAAATTTGATTTCTCAGAAATCATAAAGGAGGAGAAAAAGTTGGCAGAAAAACAGATGAAACTTAACTATAAGAAAACCATTCTTACAGGTTTCGGATTTCTCGCAACATCAATTGCATGGGCGATTTATGACCCATACATAACAAAAATTCTTAATAAAATTCTTTCCGAAAGCGATTTTATTACAAATTTAAGTAACACCTTAGCAGAAGCAATTCCGTGGATAGGCGAGTTCTCAGAAGCTCAGGGTAATGCAGTTTCACTTGGTGGCGGATTTACACTTGTTCCTTTGTTTATAGGTATTATTATGACCTTCGATAACATTTTCGGTGTTATTTTCCAGCCCACATTTGGTAAGCTTTCCGACAACTGCCATTCAAAATTAGGTAAACGCCGTCCCTTTATTGTGACTTGTGCGCCTATTTCCGCAGTTCTTTTTGCACTTATTCCCATAGTTGCTCTTAACACAAGCGGAGCTATGCAGCTTCCTCTTACAATGATAACAGTTATTTTATTCGTATTCTCGATGTCATTGTGGAGAGCTCCTGTTGTTGCTCTTATGCCCGACCTTACACCTCCCGAGCTACGTTCAGAGGGTAATGCAGTTATTAACCTTATGGGTGGTATCGGTTCTGCAGTTGGTATGGTTGCAGGTACACTTGGTATTATTCTCTGCACAATTTTCACAGGCCATAGCAAAGCAGAAATCACAGCAGATGAAACTCTTTCCTTCCCTTATGTTTTCATTGTTGGTTCTGTTGTTATGATTATCGGTATGCTGGTTCTTCTTTTCTTTGTTAAGGAAGAAGACACAAGCATTAAGCTTAAAGGCGAATTGAACCAGTATGCAGATGCAAAAGCTAAAAAGGCTGCTGCAAAAGCAGAGGCAAAAGCACAGAAAGCAGCTCTTAAAGCTATGAAGCTTTCAAAGGCGGAGAGAAAGAGCCTTATCTTTATGCTCGGTACTCTTTTCTTCCTTTTCTGCGCTGCAAACGCTATTACGACTTTCTTCTCATTGTTTGCTCAGGAAATCCTTCATATGATTACCTCCAAAGCAACAATCGTTATGCTCATTTTCGCAGTTTGCTCAGGTCTTGCTGCTCTTCCTGCAGGTAAAATGGGTAAAAAGGTCGGCAGAAAGAAAACAATTATGGCAGGTCTTGCAGTATTCCTTGCAGCTTTTGTTGTTTTCTTCGGTGTGTTTGTTGGTATGCTGGGAAGCAAAAACCTTACAATCAATAATTATGTTAAAGTAAATAATGCTTATATTGCAATTGATGATAATATTAATTCATACAATGCAAAGGTAAGCGACCTTGCAGAAGAAGAGGGCAGAGAGCTTGCTGATGATGAAGTTCTTAATATGGCAGGCTATGTTGCATATAAAGCTGAAGGCGTAGATATCAAAGGCTACTATGAAGAATTTGATAAATACCTTGTTAAAAACGCAGGTGAAGGTATCTATGATGCAGTAATTTCTGTTGCAGAAGAGGTACTCGTTAACGGAGAAACCGATTTTGCAAACGCTTTGACAGCCGTAACAGAAACTGTTGACAGTGTTACAAAAATTCTTCAGATTCTTATTTACCCCGTTCTTGTTCTTGCAGGTGCGGCAAATATGTTTATCACTGTTAATACTCTTCCCCTTGTTCTTGAAATCGGCGGTGTTGAAAAGGTTGGTACTTTCACAGGCTACTACTACACAGCAACCTTCTCCGCTCAGATTGCATCTCCCATTATCTATGGCTTTATAAGAATGTTTGCAGGAACATATATGTCCTTGTTCTATTACAGCCCCATTATGTTTGCGATAGCAATTATTCTTATTATGTTCGTTAAGCACGGTGAAGCTATTCCTGATAACATTATAAAAGAAGCAGAAGATGCTGAATAAATTAAAATGATTTGCCCTCTTACAAATTCTTTAGAATTTGTAAGAGGGCGATTTTTATTTTTAATAATATCTCATAAGAGCAACAACCTTACCGAGAATTATAACCTCATCTGTAATGATGGGTTCAAATTCATCGTTTTCGGGTTGTAAACGGAAATGTCCGTTTTCTTTGTAGAAACGCTTAACAGTGGCTTCATCCTCAATCATTGCAACAACAATTTCGCCGTTGGATGCATAGGGAGTTTTTTCTGCAATAACAATATCACCATTGAGAATACCTGCCCAAAGCATACTCTCGCCGCGCACCTTTAAAGCAAAAAGAGGTTTGTCGCGAGAAACTCTTCCTGTATAGGGAATGTAGCCCTCAATCTGTTCAACTGCCAAAATGGGCATACCAGCCGTAACAGTACCCAAAAGGGGAACATGAGTAACATTTTCTGCCTGACCGAGAATTCTTATTGACCTTTTGAGAAGGGGGTCACGCATAATGTAGCCTGCTTTTTCCAAAGCGTCAAGGTTAGCCTGAACAGAGGATGTTGATTTAAGACCAACTGCTGCACCGATTTCTCTTACTGATGGGGGAACGCCATCCTGAGAACGCTCCACTAAAAATTCATATATTCTTTTTTGAGTTTCGTTAATAGGTTCCATAAAATCACCTTTCCGAACAAATTTTCTGTTTTCTAAAAATATAATAACACATATATTTCAAAAAAGCAAACATTTGTTTGCAAAAAATAAAAAATTTTTTCATATATTTAAAAAAATGATTGATATTATGTTTTTGGAGTGATTATATGTTTAAAGTTTTTACTTTTAAACAAATTGCAGTATTGTCTTTTTGTATTTGTTTTGTAATGCTTTTCAGCGCATTGCTTAATACCGTTTCCCCTTATGTTGAGGTTTTTTCCAAAAATCAGGTTACAGTACCTATAATTATGTATCATCAGATAAGTGAAAATAAATCCATTTGGGGAGATTATGTTATACCCATATCCGTGTTAGAAGAGGATTTCAAGTATATGAAAAAACACAATATAAACCCTGTATCTTTTGAAGATGTACTTTTGTTTACTCAAAAAGGCGAAAAATTACCGAAAAACCCGATTATAATAACATTTGATGATGGAGAAAAAACTTTTTTAACAAAGGTTACACCGCTTCTGGAACAATTTAATTATCCTGCAAATGTAAATCTGGTAGGCTCTTTGGTGGATTTATATACTAAAAACGGAGATAACGATGACAGATATGCTTACTTGAATGAGGAAGATGTTAAAACACTCTCTCAGAATGAATTGGTTACTTTAGGATGTCACTCCTATAATTTGCATTCTTTAAGCGGTCGCAGGGGTATGGGTAAAGTTTATGGGGAAAGCGAAGATGAATACAAGGCATTTATAAATGCAGATATTAAGAGATTCAATAAAAACTTTGAAGAGCTTACAGGACAGCTTCCTATAATTATGGCTTATCCATACGGAATAAAAAATGAAACTTTACTAACAATTGTTAAAGAGAATGGTTTTAAAATCACATTAACATGCAGAGAAGAAGTGAATAAAATTACTGTGGGCAGTACTTTGGAAAATTTAGGTCGGTTCAACCGTCCGTACGGAAAAAGCAGTGAAAGCTTTTTTGAGAGGATTTATGAAACCTAACTCAACGCTCTGCACTTGTAAAGAATTTCTCTTTGTGCTATTATGTTGTAAAAGGATGTAGATATAGTGAATATTTATAAAAACATAGATGAATTAATAGGAAATACACCCCTTATGGAGCTTTCCTATATTGCAAAAGAAGAGTATATACAAGCCAATATTTTTGCAAAATTAGAGTGCTTCAATCCAACGGGAAGCGCCAAGGACAGACCCGCTCTTCAGATGATTTTAAAAGCGGAAGAGGACGGTGTTCTTAAAAAAGGCTCAGTAATTATTGAACCAACCAGTGGAAACACAGGTATAGGTCTTGCTGCAATTGGTGCTTCAAAAGGTTATAAGGTTATGATCGTTATGCCCGATACTATGAGCGAGGAACGAATTATGCTTATGAAGGCCTATGGGGCAGAGGTTGTGCTGACCGATGGTAAAAAAGGTATGCAAGGCTCAATTGAAGAAGCTCAAAGACTTGCAGAAAGGTATGATAATTCTTTTATTCCTTCTCAGTTTGATAATCCTAATAATCCCGAAGCGCATTACAAAACAACAGGTCCTGAAATATGGAATGATACTGACGGTAATGTAGATATATTTGTTGCGGGAATTGGTACGGGCGGTACTCTTTCGGGTACGGGTAAATATCTTAAAGAGCAAAACCCTGATATTAAGGTTGTTGGTATTGAGCCGTTAAATTCACCTTTACTCACAAAAGGTGTTGCGGGGTCTCACGCAATCCAGGGCATTGGTGCAAATTTTGTTCCCGAAAATCTTGATAGAGAGGTTTATGACGAAATAATTGATGTTTCCAATGAAGACGCCTTCTGTTATGCCCGGAAAATGGCGCAAAAAGAGGGGATAGCTGTTGGTATTTCGTCGGGCGCAGCTCTTTACGGAGCAATTGAACTTGCAAAACGACCTGAAAACAAAGGTAAAAATATAGTGGTTGTGTTGACTGATACAGGTGAGCGCTATCTTTCAACATCACTTTATAAATGAGGTAAGAATATGGAAAGATTTTTAGAATCAGTAGGATTGATAACGGGTACAGTTAAAAATCTTGAAGCAATAAACGGAGAATGCTTTCTGAAAAAGGATGCAGATAAGGAGCTTATCCCTAACAGAAAAGAGATTGTTAAAGTAATAAAAGATTTACAGTCGCTTTTATTTCCCAATTATTTCAAACATAGCGAGGGAAGTGAAAATGTGCTTTCCCAAACAGAATTGCTTCTTAATATTTATAACAGACTTATTGAGCAGATAAAGGGTGCGTATGCCTTCAACGGTACTGCTATGGAAAAAACACCGGAAGAGCTTTGCAACGCTTTTATTGAACGCCTTCCTAAAATAAAGCAGCTTCTTATTAAAGATATTGAGGCAATTTATGAGGGCGACCCTGCGGCAAAATGCCACGAAGAAGTACTTATTTGTTACCCGGGATTCTATGCAATTTCTATTTTCCGTTTAGCCCATGAGCTTTATACTCTTAAAGTTCCGCTTATTCCACGAGTTATGACAGAATATGCCCATGAAAAAACAGGTATTGATATTCACGCAGGTGCAACTGTGGGAGAATATTTCTTTATTGACCATGGCACAGGTATTGTTATCGGTGAAACTACAACCATAGGTGATCACGTTAAAATTTATCAAGGAGTTACTTTAGGTGCAAAGAGCTTTGAGCTTGATGAAAACGGTGCTCCTGTAAAAGACATTAAGCGCCATCCTGATATTGGCAATAATGTGGTTATATATGCAAATGCAACCATACTTGGCGGTAACACAAAAATTGGTGATAACTGCGTTATCGGTGGTAACACATGGCTTACTCATTCAGTTGAAGCAGGAAGCACAATTTATTACAATAAATAGTTGGAAATGGCAAGTGGAAAGTGGAAAATTTCGGGGAAGCGTTGCTTCCAAACATTATAATTGGCTTTGCTCCGGAACTTGCAACTTTCCGCTTACAACTTGCAACAAAAAAAGAACTCTTGCAATGCAAGAGTTCTTTTTTAATACATCGCTTCGCGTTTTTTCTTTTTTATAAATTTATAAACTGCGTAAACTACAATAAGAATTACTGTAACAGAAAGTCCGATATAAGCATCAAGGTTTGAGTTGCCTTCGATTTTCAGTTCATTCCAGAGCATATTCATATAGTTCTGTGTTTCGTAATCGAGATTCTGGAACATTTCTGTTCTGGGGGTGTTTTTTTCATCGGGATAAAGAACAGGATTACCTTTTAAATCATAATCATCAGATTCGAGCACATTTGAATGAGGGGTTGCATAGCAAATGTAGTTTGCGTTTGCCACAGCAATTTCATCCTCAAGCATAAAGTTTATGTAAAGCTCAGCAGCTTCCTTGTTCTCAGCATTTTTGGGGACACACATAGCATCCACAAAGAAGTTTGTTCCCTCTTTAGGGTAAACAAAAGCAAGATCAGGGTTAACATCATACATTGTAAGGAAGTCACCTGCATAATAAGGTGCAAGGGCGGCTTCGCCATTTTCCATTTTATTGAATATTTCATCCATGACATAAGATGAAACCAAATGGTTTTGTGCCTTTAAAGCTTCTATGGCTTTGTCCCAATCCTTGAGATTACCGGTATTTATACTTTGACCTAAATAACATTGAGCAACACCGAAGGCATCACGGGGGTTGTTAAACATAAGAATTTCTCCGGCATATTTTTCATCCCAGAGAACTCCCCAGCTATCAGGAGCTTCTTTAACAACCTTGGTGTTATAAATAAGCCCAACCATACCAACAGTATAAGGAACAGTATATTTGTTGTCAGGGTCGTAGTAGAGATTACGATATTTTTTGAGAACATATTTATAATTGGGAATGTTGGAAAAATCAAGCTCTGCCAACATATCCTCTTCAATAAGCTTTGCAATCATATAATCTGAGGGGATTATAACATCATAGTTTGCACCGCCTGATTGAAGCTTATTGTACATATTCTCATTGCTTTCAAAGTTTGAATAATTAACGGTTATACCATAACGTTTTTCAAATTCTTTGTTAACGTCGAGGGTTCCATCTGAACCATCAGAAATGTATTCGCCCCAGTTATATACATTAAGGGTTGTTCCCTCAAGGTGTGAATAATCTTTTTTGTTTCCTGCCAGACAAGGAATAAGGGTAAGACCAAAAAGAATTAAACTGAATATCACTGAAAAAAAGCGTTTCATCATTTTGCACCGCCTTTTTTTCCATGTTTCTTATCCCCTCTTGAAGATATGATATTTGAAACTACCAAAAGTACAAGTATCGCAAGGAAAATAAGCGTTGAAAGGGCATACATATCAGGTGTAACACGGCGCTTTGTCATAGAGAAAATTCTGATGGGCAAGGTCTGTGAACTGGTACCGCTTACAAAATAACTGATAATAAAATCATCAATTGAGAGAGTGAATGCCATCATAAGACCGGAAATGATACCGGGCATAATTGCAGGAAGAACAACCTTATAGAACGCCTGGAAGGGTGTGCAACCTAAATCCTGTGCTGCCTCTGAAAGGTGAGCGTCTGTTTGCTTTAATTTGGGAAGAACGTTAAGAATAACATAAGGAAGTTCAAAGGTTACATGGGCAATTGTAAGTGTTGTAAAACCTAATGTACCTGTTTTTCCAAACATACCACCGATGAACACAAAAAGAAGCATCATAGCAATACCTGTAACAATTTCGGGGTTCATCATAGGGATGTTTGTAACAGTCATAACACCGGTTTTTAAAAGTTTGTTTTTGTAGCCGAAAATCGCAGTTGCAGCGGCGGTCCCCATAACTGTTGATATTAAAGAAGACACAACTGCAATAATCAAAGAGTTCTTAAATGCGGTAAGAGTTGCGGCATCTCGGAAAAGCTCCTCGTACCAATGAAGAGAAAATCCTTCAAAAACAGCTGTGCTCTTTCCTGAGTTGAAGCTGAAAAGAATAAGAACTGCAATAGGTGCATAAAGGAATAGAAAAACGATTGCGGTATAAAGCTTACCGCCGAAAGAGGTTTTCTTTGTCATATTACAACACCTCCATCGTCATCGGAGAACTTATTCATAACTGCAAGACAAATGAAAATAAGTATCATCAGAACAAATGAAAGAGATGCACCTAAATTAAAGTTGTTTGCAGTCTGAAACTGAGTTTCAATAATATCACCGATAAGAGTTGTTCCTGTTCCGCCTAATTTCTGTGAGATGTAAAATGTGCTTACAGAGGGAACAAAAACCATTGTAAAGCCCGAAACAATACCCGGAACACTCAACGGAATTGTTACATTTCTGAATACATCAAGCTTGTTTCCGCCTAAATCCTGGGCTGCTTCAACAAGGGAACGGTCTGCTTTGAGCATAACAGTGTAGATAGGCAAAATCATATAAGGCAAGAAATTGTAAACCATGCCAAGAACAACTGCACCACGGGTATTTATAAGGTGAACCGGTTCTAAGCTTACTTTAGGTAAAGTATTTAAGAGCTCAACTATATAGTTGAGTCCTGTTGTCAAGAAACCATTATCCTCTAAAATAGTCATCCAGGAATATGTTCTTAAAAGAAAGTTCATCCACATAGGGAGCATTATAAGCATTGTCATTATGCTTTGCTTTTCAGGACCCTTTGAAGCCATAATCATTGCAAGAGGGTACGCAACCACAAGGCTTATGACAGTAGCCAGAAGTCCTAACCATATAGAGAGAATTATTGTGTCAGTGTATTTACCGATACTTAGCATATTATCAAAAGTAAAATTACCGCTTTTATCAGTAAAAGCATAGTAGGCAACCATACAAAGAGGAACGATAATAAAGAGAATCGCCCAAACTATGTACGGAGAACCTGCTAAATGTGACATAAGAGATGTTTTTTTCTTCATCACAAGCACTCCTTTAAAAATATTGGGGCAAATTATTCGTCCTCTTCCTCATAGGTGGCGTCTGAAAGCTCATCAAATTCTTCGCTGAATGAGCTGTAGTCACCGTAAAGACCGGAGTACTTGGATTTTTTCATAATGTGAATGGCATCTGGGATGATATTAAGACCGATTGTTGAGCCGACAGTCTGATTATGTGTTGATTCAATCATCCATTTGAAGCCCTTGATTTCAACGATAATTTCATAGTAATCGCCTTTAAAGGTTGTTGAGGTAACAACACCTGAAATCATAGCATCTTCTACAGGT
This sequence comes from Acutalibacteraceae bacterium, assembly GCA_045604605.1. GTDB lineage: Bacteria > Bacillota > Clostridia > Oscillospirales > Acutalibacteraceae > DTU089. The sequence goes on from JAZUOL010000084.1 coordinate 45,873, forward strand.
ACAACATCAACATCTTCAGGACGAACAACAACGTCAACCTCTTCGTCAACGCCGAAGCCTTTATCAAGACATTTGAATTTATGACCTGCCATTTCAACCCAGAAGTCAGCACGCATAACACCCTCGATGATATTACTTTCACCAATGAAATCTGCAACAAAAGCATTTTTAGGCTCGTTATAAATATCTGTAGGGGTGCCGATTTGCTGAATAACGCCCGAGTCCATAACAACAATTGTGTCAGACATTGAAAGGGCTTCTTCCTGGTCATGAGTAACGTAAATGAATGTAATGCCCAGACGTTTCTGAATATTTTTAAGTTCAACCTGCATATCCTTACGGAGCTTAAGGTCGAGAGCGCCTAAGGGTTCGTCAAGAAGAAGCACACGGGGTTTAACAACAAGCGCACGCGCAATAGCAACTCGCTGTTGCTGACCGCCTGAGAGAGAAGATATATTTCTACGCTCAAAGCCCTTAAGGTTTACAAGGGCAAGCATTTCAGTAACAGCCTCTTTAATTTCCTTTTCAGGAGTCTTTTTAAGGCGCAGACCAAAAGCAATATTCTCATAAACATTCAAGTGAGGGAAAAGAGCGTAACGCTGAAAAATGGTGTTCAATTGCCTTTTGTGAGGCGGAACACCATTTATTACTTTGCCATCAAAAATAACATCGCCCGAATCAGGTTCCTGAAAGCCTGCAATAATTCTGAGCGTAGTTGTTTTACCGCAACCTGAGGGGCCTAAAAAGGTGATAAACTCTTTGTCACGGATATATAAATTCATATTATCAATAATTGTTTCACCGTCAAAAGCTACGGAGATGTTTTTTAAATCAATAATGTTGTTGGACAATTATGCAGCCCCTTTCCGCAAATTAAGAATAGAAAAAACCACCTACCTAAAGAACTAATAATATCATTCTTCAAATTGGTGAGTTTTTCGCTCGTTTGCACTATACATATTTGAATGTATAAATATTAATTTGCAATTTAAATATATATATATTTAAGTAAAATGTCAATATATTTTTAAAATTGTTGTAAAATAAATTTTAATAAAAAATGAGCGGCTTTTTATCATTTTATACACAGTAAAAGAGGGTGTCCCAAGCAGGAATGTAGGGATGGTGTCGCAGATGAATTTTATAATCGGGATTTATAGTGTTTATTAGTATGGGTAATTTAAAAATATCTTCGCTTTTATGATATGCTGCAACATTCATTTTAGGCTTGAATTTCTTTAAAGTTTCTTCTCCGCCCTTTAAAATTTCAAGCTCGCATCCTTCGGAATCTATTTTAATAAATGAGGGTTCACTTTCTTTGCAAAGCGTTGGCAAGGAAAGGGCTTTTATCATATTATCTCCACCCACGGCAGACTGTCTGCCTGCAAGGGATGAAAAACCGATTTCTCCATCAAAATCTGTAATTGCCGCATTAACCCCCATGAAATTTTCAAGAGCTTCGCAGTTTTTTATGAGCTTCTGATATGTTTTGAAATCAGGCTCGGCGGCAATTATCTTTTTATATTTGCCATTTGTTTGTTTAACAAAATTTTCTACCGTGTCACCACGATATGCACCAATATCAATAAAGGTTTCGTTATGATTAAATCTTAAAATGTTTTCATACACTTCGCTTTCAGGTGTTTCAATTTCTTTTAAAATTTCAATTCGTCCGCCGAACTGAAAATTAACATAGCCCTTAAAGATTTTTCTTGAAAAATCATCCGCTAAAAGAGAATAAGCAAGATTTAATTCGTCTGTGTGTTTTTCTAAAAACTTTCTGTCAAAAATTTCTGTTCCTATAACAGGGACGCAGGGAACAAGCACCCTGTGATTCTTGCTAATGTTGAAAATGTTTTCCATAACATGGGGAATTGATGTGCCAAAGGTGATTATAACAGTAAAATTTTCGTATTTTTCTTCAAAGTATTCAAGGGGTTTTACAGGTAATCCTCTGAAAAATCTATCTCTTACAAAACCACTGCTTGAGGTAATACCCGAAAGCTCTATCTTAAGATTTTCAAGAACATCAACGACCTTATCGGCACCGTTTCCGGTACCATACATAATTATAGGTTCAGTTGTTTTTTGTAATTTTTCCCAGACGGATAAATCGTCAATTTTAAAATTCAACATTAAATCACCAAGTGCCATTTTAACACAAAGGGCTTTTTTCTTCAATACAAAAACCACTTCTGCTTTTTGACAGAAGTGGCAAAACGGACGAAACAGTTATTATGCAACAATGTTTCCGCAACAATCACGCAAGCCTAAATACATTTCATAGAGCACCATTAACTGTTCTGCTCTGAATTTATGAAAGTCTTCACGGTTGAGAGTGTTTTTGCAGGTTTCGTGGCGGGTCGTCTTTCGCAAACAGTCAACGCGCCACCAATGGTATTCAATAAGCATGGCAAGTATTTTCAGTTTAAGGCTTTTCATAAAACAGCGTCTCCTTTTCTTTAAATTTAGAGCGAAAAATCAATATGTTGTGGTTTTTCGTTCTTTAACTACATTATACATATAAGCCTTGTCGAAAACTGTCCCAATGTGGCGAGAGAAAAAGTTTTTTATAAAAAACTAAAGGATTATAAAATAATGTGTAAAAGTAACGCAAAAAATGCTTCACTCGGAAGCGCAATATAAGAGAGATTAAATAGAGGATAACAGCTACTCATTTGGGTAGCTTTTTTATTGCCGTATTATTATATAAATATACCAATTTATTGACAAAAAATTCCAATAGAATTAAAATATATTCGAATTTTTATATCAATATAATTTTATAGGGGTATTTTTATGAAAAAAGTTTTAAAAAGCAGTCTGTCAATCTTACTCACTTTTTTGATAATTGTTTCTGCATTGCCTATTTCATGTTTTGCAACAAGTGAGGATGAATTAAATTCTTCCATTACAGATATTTCTACTGAATCTGTTAATGCACTTGGAGAGGTTCTTTCAGAACCTTTAAATTTAAGTGGTGAAGAAATAGGGTATAGTGTCGGTAAAATTGATTTTGCCGATATGGTTGCTACTGTAACACTTTATGCACCTGATAATTCTACGGTGCTCGTTTGTCTTTATGATGAAAGCGATAATAGGTTGGTTACATCAGGTAAAGCATCGGTTAATTCTTCAACTGAGGAAATTGCCGTTGAACTTGCAGAATGTGAATTACCTGAATATTTTGTTATTAAGGGTTATATCGTTGATGAAAACAATACCCCTGTTAGTAACGTTTATGAAAATATTGAGTTTACACAGCGTATGGAAGAGTTTCACGCAAAAACTGTGAATGACTTTGACCCTGCATATGTAATTAATTTAGATGAAGCTATAGATAATAACTTTGCTGTTGTTGATGGTGCAGCTGAGGTTTTTGAAACAAATTCAAGTGAGAATGTTATTGTTAAAGATGATTTTACAAATGGTGAATATATAATTTCAAATGCTTCAGATGAATTAAAGGCAGTTGCCAAGGGTGATATCGTTTTTATCAAAACAGGTACGGGTGCTGAAGATTTTATATTGGCTAAGGTTGGCGATGTTGATGTTGATGATTCAACAGTTACAATCAAATCTGCCGAATCTGCGGAACCTGAAGAGCTTTTTCAATTTATAAAATTTGATACATCCCGAATTGGTTCAACAAATACTCTTTCTGACACAGGCGATGCCAATATTAATGAAAAGCCGGAAATTCCTGTAAACCTTTCTTTTAGTGTATCTAACAGAAAAGATGCGGATGAAGATGTTGTTGTTACAAAGAAATGCTTGGACTATGAAATAAGTGCCAATGTTTTTGGTGAAATAAAAATAGATTTTAAATATTACCGCGATAAAAGTGCAGACATAAACTATTGTGAATACACAAAAACCTTTGATATTGATGGTAAATTTAATGTTGAGGTTTCAGGAACCTTTGGAGTCAGATTTACAGGTGAGGTTGAATCCTTGCCGTTTTATGGTTTCCAGATTTTTGCTCAGATATTAGTTGATTTTGAACTTCAGGGAAAGGTTAATACAGAAATTAATTTTTCGTATGAAGCAACTGAAGGTTATGTAAAGGAAATAAGTCGTTTTAAGGGAATAAACAGAGAAACTATTACCTCAGAAAAACCTAAGCAAAAAATCAAATTTACTGAGGATGTTGATGTAAAGGTAAGTTTAAAATTGACCTTGAAGGCCGGTATCAGCTTTATAAAGGTTCTGAAAGCTTATTTACAAGGTTCTGCTGAATTAAAAATGGAGAACGATGTTTTTGATTTAGAGATATCAAACAGCAACATTGGTTCCTCGTTTCCATTTTTACCCTGGAGCGAGACCAATCCTCCTGAAGCATCAGAACATCCGTGTAAAGCTTGCGTTAGGGTTTCTCTTGATTTAGAACTTAAAGCTAGTGTAGTTTTGGAAGCTTCTTTAAATAAATATGATTATGATGAAGAACTTGAAAAGAACGGCTTTGATTTTGGCGTAAAGGCTGAACGGTATGTGCTAAGTAAGCCTATTACTATCGGGGATTTCAGAGCTTCTTATTGTAACAATAAATTTGAATTTGAAAAAATTGGCGATAATAGCATTTGTCCTCATCAGGCTTTCCTTATGGCTTTTTTAGTTGTTAATCCGGATGAAGAGAATGCTCCCGTAAGCAATGCAACTATTGAAATAAAAGCAGATGAATCAACTTTAAAGGATAAGAAGAGCGAGTATTATAATCCTCATGCTCCGAAAGAGGTAACAATAACAACGGATTCAAATGGTTTTGCAAAAACATTTTTACCCGGAGGCGTTTATAGTTATGAATTTAAAAGTAATAGCTATATGCTGCTTCCCGGTTCAAAGCCTAAAGACGAATTTATTGTTGTTGATACAACAAAAGATTTTATGCTTGAAGCAGGCAGAACACAAAATGTTACTGTGAATGTGACTGATACTGAGGGTAATCCGTTGAATGGCATAAAAGTTTTATGTGATGAAACTACTGCTAAAACAAATGCTGATGGTCAAGCGACTCTTCAAGTTCTTTATGGCAAAAGAGAATTTTCTGCTGTTACAGATGACGGCAAGAGCGCAGATGTTACTGTTAATGTAACAGAAGAGACAAATAGCGTGAATATTCAGCTTTATAACGGTACTTCCGTAACAGTAAATGTAGTAAGCACCGGTGGCTCACCTGTAAAAAATGCTAATGTTAACGGTCTTTTAACAGATGCAGAGGGTAAAGTGCGCCTTAAACTTGATAAAGGGACTCATACCATAACAGCCTCATATAACGATACAACTGCAAAAAAAGAGATAACATTTGATGAAGAACCCATTGAAACAACCATTACTCTTGATTTAGGTTATAAGGTTACATGTATTGTAAAAAGTACAGATGGCACACTTGTTCAAGGTGTTGATGTTCAGGGCGTTAAAACCGATGCAAACGGTGAGGCAGTTCTGTGGATGCAGAATGGTGAATATACCATTACTGTAAATAGTTCTGGCGATTCTGCTACAAATACTTTTATTGTGGATAACTCCGATATTGCAGTTGAGTTTGTGCTTGATTCTTATATGGAATGGACATTAACAGATGGTCACTTAGTAATAAGCGGTTGTGGTCCCATGGAAGGTAATGGTCCTTGGAGAGACCGATACGCTGATTCTATAGAAAAAGTTACCATTAAAGAAGGTATAACAAGCATTGGTTATGATGCTTTCATGGGCTGCGAGAATATTGTTTCAATAGAAATTCCGGGAAGCTTAAAAGAATCTGATAACTTTGCTTTTTGGGGATGCGATAATTTATCAGAGATTTATATTACAGATGTGGCGGCTTGGTGTGGTATTGATTGGACCGGCACAGCAAGTTTTCCTACATTTGAGAGAACCACAGGGGAATTATATATTAATGGTGAGTTAGCAAAAGATGTTATTATTCCAGATAATGTTTGTGAAATAAAAAGCCAAGCATTTTATGGTTTTAAAAATATTGATTCAGTAATTATACCTGATACTGTAACATATATAGGTGATTATGCTTTCAAGTATTGCTTTAGTCTTATCTCAATAACAATCCCTGATAGTGTAACAAATATAGCTTCGAATGCTTTTGATAATACGGAGTATAGTGGCAATGAAAGTAATTGGGAAAACGATGTCCTTTATATAGATAATCATCTTATTAAAGCAAGAGCTTCATTATCCGGTGCATATGAAATAGAGGAAGGGACAAAAACCATTGCAAACGGTGCATTTAAGGATTGCACTAGTCTTACATCTGTTACAATTCCTGATAGCGTAACAATCATAGGTTATAGTGCTTTTAGTGGCTGTACAAGCCTTACTTCTGTTAAAGTAGGCATCAGCGTAACAAGCATAGGCAGTTATGCGTTTGCTGATAGCACAAGCCTTAAATACGTTACAATTGGCGAAAATGTATCAAGTATTGGTTCTTATGCTTTCAGGGCTTGCGATAGTCTTATATCAATCACAATACCTGAAAAT
>JAZUOL010000085.1:0-24553 GCA_045604605.1 Acutalibacteraceae bacterium
ATTGTCATACCCTCTGAGGCAAGCTCCTTCATAACATCAAGAACCTCGCCTACCATTTCGGGGTCAAGAGCTGATGTAGGCTCGTCAAAGAGCATAACATCGGGCTCCATACAAAGAGCACGAACAATGGCAACTCTCTGCTTCTGACCACCTGAAAGCTGACTGGGATAAGCATCTGCCCTGTCCTTAAGACCAACCCTGTCAAGAAGCTCAAGTGCTTTTTTCTCTGCTTCCTCTTTTGACTTTTTGAGGATTGTAACAGGAGCACTTGTCATATTTTTCAGAACAGTCATATTGGGGAAAAGGTTAAAATGCTGGAAAACCATTCCCATTTTCTGACGGTGCTTGTTGATATTTGTTTTTGGAGCAGTAATATCCGTTCCGTTAAAGATAATCTCACCGTTTGTTGGGATTTCAAGAAGATTTAGGGAGCGTAAAAATGTACTTTTACCGCTACCTGAAGGCCCGATTATAACAACAACCTCGCCCTTATTAATCTCGCAGTTAACACCATCGAGAGCCTTGACTTCACCGCCGTTATAATGCTTTTTAAGGTCGGTTACTTTAATAAATGCATTATCGCTCACTCTTCCTCAACCTCCTCTCAAGCTTTCCTACAAGGGATGAAAGAATCATAACCATTACAAGATAAATAATTGCAACTGTGAAAAGCGGAATAAAATATTCAAAGGTTCTGCCTGCAACAATGTTGCCTGATTTCGTAAGGTCAATAACACCAACATAACCTGCAACGGATGTTTCTTTTAACAAAGCAATAAACTCGTTGCAAAGTGTGGGAAGAACCGCCTTGAACACCTGAGGGATGATTATGTAGCGCATTGTCTGGAAATAGTTGAAGCCAAGGCTTCTGCCTGCTTCGAACTGACCATGGTCAATGGACATAATACCTGCACGGAAAATTTCTGCAACGTAAGCACCTGAGTTAATACCGAAAGCAAAAATTGCAACAGGAACACCGTCTTCAGAAGAAACGAAAATAACAAAATAGCAAATCATCAACTGAACAACAACGGGAGTTCCGCGGATTACGGTCAGATATACCTTTGAAATTGCATTGAGAATTGAAAGAATAATGTAACCCGCACCACCGTGGAGCTTCATTGATTCTCTGTTTTTGTCAAAGGATGAACGAACAGCAGCAATGAGAACACCGATTACAATACCGACAACCAAAGCACCTGCAGTGATTTTCAAGGTATTGAGGAAACCGCCTAAGATAAGCTCCCAACGGGCATCACCGAAAACGAATTTGAATTCATTAATTAAATTAAAAAACCAGTCGAACATACTTTAACACCCCTTTCTATCAAAAAACAAGGGCGGAGAAAATCCGCCCTTATTGGATTACTTTTTTTAATCTTGATTATTCAGCAGGAATGTATTTTTCAACAACTTCCTTAACAGAACCATCAGCGATGAGTTCTTTAAGAGCACCGTCAACCTTGTCTTTAAGCTCTGTATTTTCTTTTGCGAAGCAGATAGCATAGTCTTCAACTGTGTATTCTGTGTCAAGAACCTTAAGACCCTCGTTAGCTGCTACATAAGATTTAGCCGGCTCGTTGTCGATGATAACGCAGTCAACCTTGTCTGCAATAAGAGCCTGAACTGCAACTGCACCGTTGTCATAACGAGTAATAGCATCCTCGCCGTAGTCACCTGTTGCGTAGATGTCACCGGTTGTGGAAGTCTGAACACCGATTTTCTTGCCTGCGATATCATCAATTGACTTGATGTCGCTGCCTTCTTTAACGATAACAGCCTGAATACCTGTTGCGTAAGATGTTGAGAAGTTAACTTTTTCAAGTCTTTCATCGTTAACAGTAAGGCCTGCCATACCCATATCATACTTACCGCTCTGAACGCCGGGGATGATTGAGTCAAAAGCAACGTCAACAATTTCGAGCTCCATGCCAAGTTTGTCTGCAATAAGAGCAGCAATTTCAGCATCGATACCTACAATTTTGTCACCCTCAACATATTCATAGGGAGGGAATTCAGCATTTGTAGCCATAACGAGCTTTTCTTTTTCAACCACTTCATCACCATTACTGCCGCAAGCAGCAAAGCAAGCAATCATAGCAATAACAAGAACTATGGAAGCAACTTTTAAAAACTTTTTCATTTTAAAAACCTCACATTTTTAATTTTTTCGGAAGATTTTATATAATGCACTCTTCCGTTTGTGAGTGAATTATACAACTAATAGATATAAATTGCAAGGAATTTTTGAAAATTCATTCATAATATACAGTTTTTTGTGTATATTTTTGCGATTATACATTTTATCAAAGGAAAATATGCGTTTTGGGTATATACAAAAGTCGTAAAATGATATATAATAAAAGTGTTTGGAAGCGAAGCTTTCCCTTCATTTTGCATTTTGCATTTACACACAGGAGTAAACCATGAAAAAGATTTTATCTTTAATTTTAGCATTACTTTTAATATTATCTTCCTTTCCCTTTGCAACAGCCCTGAATTACAATGGCTTTGTTTATGTTGATAATGGTGACGGAACCTGCAACATTACGGGGTACAATGATTTTTATGAAGAAGATGTTGTAATCCCCTCAAAAATCAATGGTCTCACCGTTGTTTCAATTACAGGCTTCCGTCAAAAAAATTCAATAAAATATGTAAGCATACCCTCTACAGTTAAAACAATCGCAGCCCATGCATTCTATAGCTGCAAAAAATTATATTCTGTTGCTATAGGAACAGGGGTTAAAAAGATTGAGAGCCACGCCTTTGCAGACTGTCCTGAGCTTTCAGGAATAAATCTTCGTAACACCGTTGCAGTAGATGATTACGCCTTTTTTGGTTGCACAAAGCTTGAGTTCCTTGATTGCGGAACCGCGTTAAAGCGCATCGGCGCACGTGCTTTCTGGAATGCAAAAAAAATGAATTATCTGAAATTTTCAACAACGCTTGAAAAAATCGGTGATTATGCCTTCTCAAATGCAGAAGCTCTTCAGACACTTACATTTCCCGACAGTCTCAAATCAATAGGCACCAGCGCTTTCAGCAATTGTGTGGCACTCGAGAGCATCGCCTTCGGAAAAGGCGAGCTCACAATCGGTATGTATGCCTTTGAAAACTGCATTTTGTTAACAGAGGTTACAATTCCAGAAAACATTACGTATATCGGAAGAAATGCATTCGCATTCCGCGAAACAGACAGCACTCAGTTTACTCACACAGTTAAAATCAACTGTAATTTAGGCTCTGCCGGAGTTGATTACAGTGTAAAAAACAATGCCCCTGTTTACATAATTGAGCTTGACAGAACAATCGATTCATTTGGTGACATTGACGGTGACGGCACTGTAACAACCAAAGATGCTCAGAAAGCACTGCGCCTTGCATCAAAAATGAGCAAAAAGGTTACTGATGATATGCTTCTTTTAGGTGACCTTAATCAAAACAGCAAATTCGACATTGAGGATGCAAACATTATTCTTCAAAGAGCTGCAGGAATTGCTTAATTATTTCTTGCTTTCAATAATAAAGCCGTTAAATCCTGCATTTTTTAATTTTTTCAAATAGTTTTCTGCATTCTTCCTTACAGAAAATGCACCTACCTGAATTCTATACAACGTTTCATCTGCGGATGAAGCGTTGTTTTCTTTTTTCGTTTCAATTTTTTCCGTTTCTGTGCATACACCGTAGTAATCGCAAATGCCCTTTGCAATAGCTTCACCAATTGCTTTTGTATTCTTTCTTATAAAATCCGAGCCCTCTTTTGTATCGTGAAATTCACATTCGCAATAAACTGTTATACCCTTTGCAGAATTAATTTCGTAGAAATCTGGTTTTTCAATAAGCCTTTCAGCAGATTTACCGGGAGTTAAGGGTGCAAGGCGGTTAAGCACCGCCTGCCCCACCTTTTTCCTTTCGCCTGAAAGGCTGTAAAGAAGAATCTGAGTTCCGCCTGTTACATTATGCTTAACCGTAGCATTTGTGTGAATTGCCACATGCAAATCCGCACCGAAGGAATTGCTTTCCCTGACTCTGACATACATATCATCATTATATGTGCATTTAACAGCAAAGCCCTTCTTTCCAAGATAATCAACACAAGCCTTTGCTATTTTATGGCATTGCTCTTTTTCATTTGTGCCACCTGTGGCGTAAGCATTACCAACCTGATTGCTTGGTGAAATATAAATTTTCTTGCTCATTTCTTCACCTCTTCTGTTTTTCTGACATCGCAGTCGGTGCAATAAGTCATAGCCCTGTCGCTATCGCTGATACCCTCTGTTGTGGGGTCAACAAGCACACCGACAAACGCGAGAATATTAACAAACAATGTAACCAATCCCGAAATTTCGTTTTCTGTCACTTTCGGCACAATATCAAAAGCTCCCAACATCTGATAAACAAATGATATAATAAGCGCCGATGCGGACAGAACGAACATTTTATTTTTTAATCTTGCTTTAATATTAATTTTCATAGGCTCAACTCCCCCTGTTATTAATTGTATTTTCACTTGGCAAAAATGTTAAGAGTTCCTCATATTTATGCTTAACCTCACCATTTCCACCGTATTTTATGTACTTCTCCCCTGCGGCAATACGCTCCGAAAGAGGCATTTCGTGGGACATTATAGTAAGTCTTTTAATAGAAAGATAATTATCAAGAGAATGCTCGCTCTGCTCATCAACCCACTTTTCCCACTTTCGAATAAATCTGTATATTTTAGCCGCAGTTGTAATTATAATCCCTAAAGCAGTTAACAGCGACCCAACAAAAACAACACTTTGCGCAACACCCATTTTCTCACCTCTTTTAACTCAATAGCTCTGCATAATCGGTGTCAAAATATCAGCCATTCTCTTGTAACCTGCGTTTGTCGGGTGCAAATATTTACCCGAAGATGTTATATCACCGATATAAATTGATTTCGTAATATCGTTAATACCACTTTCATTGTACCAATCGCATACCGGAAGAGAATATAACTTACCGACTTCTTTAATTGCATTTGCATAATCTTCAGGCAATATACCAATAGGAAACCACCCCTTTATTGGTGTGATAAGTATAATTTTTATGTTCATGTTCTGTGCAAGAATGTATTCAATAGCACTCTGCAAAGCACCATAAAAACTTGTTTCATCAAATGTACTGCCTATTGGAGCAATACTGCCAAGTGTTTCTGTTCCTGATGTAATATCGTTGTAGTCGTTTGCACCGCTTGTGATGGTTACAATATCGGTATTTGTGAAATCATAACCTTTTATCACTCCAAGAATTTCAGGCAAGTTGTAACCGCTAACACCCTGATTATCTACATTACATCCTAATTTTTCACGAATATGTGTCTGATAACCTATTGCAATTGTGCCACTTTCGATATGTGCAGAACCGAAGTTATGGCTATCATAATAGGTTATACTGTCACCAAATGTAACAACATTCAAGCTGTGCAATTCGCTTTTTTTAGGAACTAAAACTGTACTCTTTTGCTTGATGTCAAATAGAGAACGGAAATCCTCTTCAGTTAATTCTGTTGCACTTGTGTATGCACCAACTCGCATATAAGGATGTTTGAGGTTATTGAGCACAGAGCCATCAATCATTTTTGCTTTTATTACAAAGTTTTTATCTTCATCGTAATAGTGAATATAACAAGTAATACCGCTTGGAATACTAAATGTACAACTAACAAAATCCTCTTGCGAGAAAAATGTTTCTGTGTATTTGTATTTAGGCTTTGTTGTGTTGGTAACTTCACCATTCAGGTTCTCGTTTATATACCCTGTTGCAACTGTATATTCATAAGGAACAGTGATTTCTTCGGTTGTATAAAGACCTTTTTTATAGTCTGATATAACAACAGGAGATGTAGCACAAGAGTATTTACCCCAACTCTCTGTCAAGGTGCTATCTGTAGTTATATCGGAAATAATAGCTGCACGAACATCAACGATTCTGCTTGTGTCAAGTGCTAAATCGGGGTAACATTTGCCTTTAGCGATTACCATAGCACCCTCGCTATTATCGTTGCCGAACTCACCGCCATAGCCCTTAACTTTAACATAAACATACTCAACATCATTAGCAACACTATCATCAGAGCAGTTCTTGAATACCGCTTTGCCTTCACTATCAAATGCAAGTTGTACTGTATCGTGGTTATAGAAGCGGAAATATTCAGGTGCAGAACCATCTTTAGCATCCAATGTGTATGTTCCGTTTTCGGTTACGTATTCGGTGATATCTACATAATGAATTTCTCGTCCATCCTCCATGCCAACCATTATACCTACAAAATTGCCTGAAGGTGTTGTCAGTTCAAAAGATGTTACACCATTATGAAGTGTAACACCAATTCCCGAACCCTCAAAGCCATCGTTACTTGTGCCTCTGATGTCCCAAGAACCATAAACCGCTTTGTTTCCTCGCCAAGGTCTAACGCTACCTTTGGCAACCTCAATATTGTCAAAGTTAAGAAGAGACGCGAGCTTTTCATAACCGCTTGTATCTTTATTTACCACCGAATACACATAATTATCTAAATAACTTGTTCGCACCTTTGAAGCTGCATATGTAGTCTTATCCTCAGGGCAGGTATGGGTTGTTTTTGCAACACACGGGTCAACAGCTTCATACAATGAATAACCCTCATCATATATCTCGTCAACAAATACACAATGGCTTAACCCCTTATTCGCAAGCACTTCACCGCTATTCATATCAACTGTGTCTTCCAATACAAAGTTGCTATCGAAGGTGTAACCCCTGTTAGTCTGTGGGTAGGGGTTGCCACAAATCAGGTTTGTAAAAGCACTACAAACTAATCCGTAGCCTGTGCCACCGTCTTTGGATATTTCGGTATGACCACTGACAGACTCTGCTCTCTCATTTTCTGCAACAAAACCACCGTCATAAGCAATCGAATATGGGTCATTTAAAGCATTAAGTGCGGTTTCAGGTGTTACCTCAAAGCCTACATAATGGGAATTAACCCATCGGCTTGAATAAGGCACACCATAAAATCCTCTGCCAACCGCCATAGGACGAGTTGAATCATTCCAAAAAATTTCTTTTTGCGATTCAAAAGAAAAGTCTTTAATTATTTTTTCGCCAAGCTCCTTAGCTTTTCTTCTTCTGCCGCTATCAGCATTGCTTTTTACTGCCTTATCAGTATAAATATACAAGTCATTTATATTACATTCATCGGGCACTCTTATTAATGCCGCCCCAACATTTTCAGGAATAAACCCAAACGATGCACCCCTGTCAACCTGAATAACAGCCTCACCGTTTACGTTTACTCCTGTTTGATATGAAACATTAAATGAACGGTTTTCATAATCCGCGAAATTACCTTTGTTTAAAACTGCATAAAAACAACCCGTAGGCAACACAATACTATAATAGTTTCCACTCTCAATGTGCAATTCGCCATCATTACTAACGAAATTCGGTACTGTGGCAATAATATCGCTTTCGCCCTGGGGGAAAGTATCGCTACCAACAAAGGTAACTTTATCACCCTTTGCAATCTTGTAATAAAAATACTGCTCGCCATCGGTTTCAATAAATCTATTGTCTGTGTCCCTTAAATAGTTTATTTCTCCTTCTGTACTGGTTTTTATATGGTATTCTTTATTAAAAACAAAATCTCCGTTTTCATCCAGTGTACCGATATACAGATAAATTCTTGTTTCGCTATCTCCTATGCGAAAGCCTAAATAACGCGGGCATTTAGCAATAGGAGAGCAATTTGTTGCTTCTTTTTTTCCAATGCTTCCGTCCTCTGTTAAATAATATGTGGCATTCACTTTATATAACGGCAGGTCGATTTTTTCAAAAGTATTCTCTCCTGTAGGTAACCTATTCGCGATGCTGTCCCAATAGGTTGAGCCGTCACCATTTGATTTTAATACCTGCCCTTGTTCACCGTAGTTTATTGTGTTCTCCTGAGTTGGTAAAGGTACTTTTTTACCATTCATATCATCTGCAATTTCATTTACGGTTTGTGCAGAATAATACTGATTATATTTTGCATTCTCATCATAAGAAGCAAGTGTATTTTCATTTATAACCTGCTCCCAGAAATCCTTAAGCATATTGCAATAGGTTTCATAGTCAAAAACCTTTGGAAGCTCCTCGGTATTAACATCCGTTGTAAAAGAACCCTTCTCAACATAAAAGACTGTGGGTTTAGGTGAATACATAAGTATTATCTTTCCCTCAGCCTCTTTATAAGCATAAACCCCTAAAACACAGTTGCCGTTTTCAAGAGAGGGAATATAACAACGGTTGCTTGTAACAGGAACAGGGATACCGTTAAACACCGCCGTAACCGAAAGTCCAGAAAAGCATTCGGGCAAAATGAAAGTACATAAATTAACCTTGTGGTCACCTTGATTAACCTGACTTAATTCCGTTATTTTAACCTCATCTTTACTTACACTTACTATCATTTTACCCCTCCTTATTTATAGATTTTATACATAGCCTTCAGATATTTTTTATATGTGCCGTATTTTTTAGCCACCTCATCGTGAGCATAGTATTCTGACTCTGTCATAATTCCCGGGTTACCTGTTGCCGAACAGAACTCCTTGTAGGTTTCCGGGTAATTTATGGTCTGGCTTGCCTTCTTTTTATCGGATTCTGATGATTTACTGCTACCTGAAGAATAGAGTTTTTTGAGAGCAAGCTCATAATCGCGATCCTGGTTTGCCTGGTCACGCTGAGCTTCCGCTTTTTTAAACTCCATTTCTGTTTCTGCCTGAGACTGCTTAAATGCAAATTCTTTTTCAGCTTCTGCTCTGTCAAGTGCATCTGTGTATTCTTTAAATTCAAAATCTCTGTCACTCTCCCAAGCATCAACCTCTGCAAGGAACTGCTCATATTCCGCATCGGACATAGCGGTAAGCCTTTTCAGCAGAAAATCTCCATCATCGTAATAACGCTCCAATTGGTCAAGATATTTACCGTAATCATCACCATCCAGAGATCGTAGAAGCTTAATATCTTCAAAAAGCTTGTCACCCTCATCGCCATATTTTTCATAAGCTTTGTCCATTAAATCCAGAGCAATTCCGTTAAGCTGATTGAGGTATTCCTGATAAGCCTGACTACCTGCAGTCACCGCATAAGAGCTTCCGTAGCCACCGGTTAAAGCAGAGGCCTCACCAACAGTATCCATCATAGCTTTTTTCCCGTTATGAGTATAAAGCTCCTGATATTGCTTATATAACGGGTCAGCATTAAGGTTATATGAAAATTTTTCTCTGTTGAGAATATCGTTTAATATGCTGTTAATTTCCTCTGAATATTTACTTTCATATTCAGAAGGAGTATTTTTTTCCCAATCTGAAAGCTTCTTTTCCGCAGCTTCCACATCTGAGCTTTTCTTATATACAGGTCTTTTGTTTTTCTCGGCTGCAAGCTGCAAAGGTATGGTGTTTTTTACATCAATTGCCTTTTTGGCTGCTTTCTGTGCAGAATTTTGCACAGTGTTATTTTTATTGGCTGCAGGAGCAACGCTCATAAGCTTCCCCCATGTATCATTCCCTACAACACCATCCACCAAAAGACCGCTTTTCTTCTGATAATCTCTTACTGCAGATTGGGTTTTTGTGCCAAACTGACCGTCAACATCAAGATTATATCCTTTTTTATTCAACTCCTGCTGAAGCTTTTTTACATCACTTCCCGAGGAGCCGTATTTAATTGTTGCGTATGCCATATATTCACTCCGTTTCTCATTAAATTATCGGGTTACATCCCTTTACGTTATTTATAAGCCATATAAACACCGCTTACATATATGTAGTCACCTTTGTCTATAGCCCTGTCCGCCGTTAAAACCAATTCCGAGGTATCTGACCTTATACCGCCACGGGGTATTGCTCCCGTGCCTGTGTTGATGCTCATATTTATGGGTGTAAATAAAGATGGCGGTTTAGGTATTGTTGCAATAATATGCTGTGTGTTACCTGCAAGACTGTTTTTTGCGGTGAAGCGCAGCTTTACAAACACCATTTCCAGACAAGGAATATACCTGACTATACCGCGCACATCTTCAACATCAGCAGATGCAATAATATCAATATTCTCATAAAACACAGAACCCAGCACATTTAAATCCCACGCCACAGTAAGCTCATTGGAATTTTCAGAATAGCAACCGAAAGCTGCACCCTTACCGCCTTTTTTTATATTGAAGGGTATTGATACAGAGGATATTACCCTTTGGGAAAAGCCTGTATCCTTTGTAATTTCATCTGTGATTTTAAATGCAACAATGTATGAATTGGTTTTCAAAAAATCATTAAACGGCAAAACGCATGGACTTTCTTCCAATTCGGTTTCGCTGCTGAAGGTGCTTGTGCCGGCTTTTTTGTATTTGCAAACAACCTTATACGTATTTTTTCCGTTAACAGAGCTGACCGATGTACTGTAATTAACCCGTATGTAGCTACCGGATGTGGTTTTTTCACCTGATTGGTTGCAACGATAAATGCTGTTTATTGTAATACTTGGAACAGAATATTTACAAACCGTGATAGTCTTTGTCTTTTTGGTAGTAAATCCTCTGCTGTCCTTAATAGTAACGCTTAAGGTAATTTCCCCCGATTTAACAAGAGAGAAGGTTGCGGGTACTTTGTTTTTGGAATGAGTATCAACCCTTGCAACGCAGGAAACCTTTTTTGCACCGTATTTTAACGACAGGTCATCAACATCAAGCTTAATCTGACTTACACCCTGAACATATGAATTCATATCTGCAGGAACATTGTTATCTATACGTTCCGTAATCAAAGTAAAATCAGGCATATATTGACTTTCTGATGGTATAACAATTTTCACAGAATAAGTGTTTGAACCAAGATTTTTACTACCCTTGTAGGTTGTTAAAACCGCGCTCATTTTACCGCTTCTTGCATTCGGAATCTGATTTATCCAGGAAACAGGAAATGAGAAACTACCTGTGCTTTCACCTGCCGGTATGGTAATGGTGGAATATTTACTGCCAAAGCTATATTTGATTTTATGAGTAAAAGCAGATGAAGCGCAGTCAATAGTAGCTGTTAATGTATCCCCTGGATTCAATGTTGATGCAGAAAGCGTCATAGTTGACTTTCTCGGAATATCTGTGCAAGTAAAGCTACCGCTTACCGAACCTGAGGAAACATGTGTTCCGCCCATAGTAAATCTGCCTGAAACCGCAAAGGTCAGCATACCATCTGCACTATGGGGTATATCACCCGTCCATGAAGCCAGATTAACCGAAACACCGTTACGCGTATCAATAACAAGGTTTTTACTGACCTTAATCTCGCCATTAACTGTGAGAGTTGCACTGTTTGCACTTTCGGAAAGGTTGTAAGCAGAGGCAGAATAGCCGTCATTTCGCTTAAGGAACAAGCTTACAGAAACATTACTTGTATTATTTTCAATACTTTGAGAGTTCTGCCTAACATTCAACCATATATCATATTTATTACCCGATGTACCCGAGCAGCTACCGTAAATATTAATCGCCATCCGACCACTTCACCTCCAGACCATTATCAGTAACATCAAGAGTAAAATAACCATTCGTGGTGTTACCGATTTTAAGATAATCAAGAATTTCCGCTCTTGTAATATAAAGGTTACTGCCTGAAATATATGCAACCTCTGTCCGTCCCTGATAAAAGGAAAGTCTGTTATTGGTAAAACGTGCTTTTATTTTGCTGTCACTTCTGCCGATTTCAATACCGTAAACATCGTCATCAAGCTTACCTCGTCTTATGTAAACATCCAATGAAGAAATAAGCTCCTCCACTTCACCGCCAACAGAGCTTAAATCCTCTTCAATCAGCGCCAGATCTTCTGAAAAGGTTTCCGTAATATCCTCTGCGGTCTGTGAAATCTGTGAAGATAAGTTCTCCTCCAGATCATATAAATCCGTTTTAGCGGAATAAACGCTTTCAACCTGTGATAATATTTCTTTTGCATGAACAGAAAACCGGGCATTGTTTGTTTTTTTATGATTCTCTAAATCCGCAGCAACCTCTTCGTTTTGGGTTGCAATAGCAGAAATTCTGTCTGCTGTTTGGGAAAGCTCTGTTGCAGTTTGACTTCTGTATTTACCAAATTCGGATTTTGAAACAAATTCTTCTGTAGCTGTCTGGAGTATTTCCTCTTTCGTCTGTGAAATCTCAGTGGTATAAGCCTTTTCTATTTCTTCCGCAGTACGAATAATCTGTTCTTTAAGCTGGTTAAATCGCTCAATACTTTCATTTTTCAGTTTTATAAATCTTTCTCTTTCGGATTTTTCATTTTCTTCAACAGTATTTGCGATTGATTCTATGATGCTTTCTGTCTTGTCCGAAAGAGCAAAAGACAGCGTTTCGTTCAACTCATACAAATAGTTTTTTAAAAGCAAAAATCTGTGGTCGTTGGAGTACTTTTGCGCAGTCAGGTTAGGAACAGTCATATTAAGGTCATACATTCAATTCACTCCCCACTTCAACTTTTCGGGAAATGCTGAACAGCTTCACTTTACCTTTTCCGCTGATTCTTATTTTAAGATGGTCGCATCGTGGAGTTGAAAAAGGAAGAGTAACCGAGCCTGTTTTCTTAACCTTCGTTTCCAGCTGTCTTCTCCATATACCATCGGAATCAAACTGAAAATCCACTGCAAAAGAAGCACCCTTATCGCCCCATAGCCGTAAGGTAATCCCTGAATAGTACTTATTTTCGGGAAGATTTATTCCCCATAAGCCTGTTTCACAGGACCATTCAAAATCCTCTTCCTCAAACCAACCGGACAAATCCCCCGTAAAATTCCCGTACATATTCGCGCTATCAACAAGACAAAGTCTTTTTTCCCCATTAACAACGCCAATGAAATACAGGTTTCCGTTATGATTTGTGAATTCCTTGATATCAATATCATCTTCCTTGTGCCAGAGGTTTTTGTTTTCGTCATAGCAAAACAGAGCTCTGTCCCCTTTTTTATCGCTCATGCAAATGTAGTATCTGTTACCGCAACCGCCTGCAACAGCAGAGGTATAGTAATACCTGCCAAGGGGAGCAGATATATCAAGGGGAACGCCGCCCTCAAAAGCACATATACCGTTAGGACTTTTATAATAAAGTGTTTCATTTACAATCCAAAGAGATTTTGCACTTCCCTTCTGAACACCTCTTATATATGACGTGTTAACAGAATAAGGCGGATTCTGACCGTGTATTTTATGAATACAGTTTTCTTTAAAGAAAATCACATATCCTCTGAAAGCAACCGCACCGGTAAATTCTCCGTCTGTACCTACGGAAACCGTATAGCTGTCGGTAGAAATACCCATATAGCAATTGAAGTTTGTAGGGTCACCTAATTTAGAAGAATAGATTTCATTCTTTTGGGAATTGCACCCCCACAGTCTGTTACCGCTTTCACAAAGGAAGTCCATATCCGGCAAAAGTCTTTGAACTTTAATTTCATTGGTCTGTGTAAGAGTGTCCGGAATAATACCCGTTACGGTAATATACCCCTCTCCCTTGTCCATAATAATGTGACTACCGTTCAAATCATCATTTTCAAAGCCGGACAGCGTAACACCATCATATGTATTAAATCCCCCGTCAATTCCCGTGCAGGAAATGCGCACATAGGTCTCCGCAAGATTAACCCACATTCCCATACTTTCCGTATATTGCTTGAGCTCATTTGGTGTAACTGAGGTATCCAGCCATAAATCCCCGTTTTCTGCCTCACCCGGTTCCACATCAGCAATCACATAGCCTTCATATAATTCTCCGTCACCCTTTGAAAGTGAGCAGGTAACTGTTGTTCCGTTTTCCGTAATAAATTCTGCTTCAAGGGAACCGTAATCTGTCAGATCCAATGTATTTATATAAAACTTGTCAGGGAAAACGAGGAGCTTTGCACCCATTGAAACAAATTGTCTTTCAACCGGAAGGTCAGGGAAAACAGGTCCTGAAACTTCCTCTCCACCGTAATACAACTTACCATTGTTTATATAAATCATTTTGCTTTTTGAAAAAAGACCGTGAAGTCTGTCACCGCTTACATTAAAAAAAGCTCTTTTATTTCTGGGTGCAAGAAGAGGAAATTCCTCAGCGCCCATATTTTTTTCTTCAAAAAAGCAATTATCAGGAATCACACTATTGCAATCAAATCCCTCAAAAGAAGAAATCATCTCCTGACTTTTTTGAATATCATAAAGATTCGGGTTATACATAGTTATCGCCCGCCTTTATTTCAATTTTCGCAGAAACTGGTTTAGAACGATTTATGTAATCATGCATTTCGCGGTACATTCTGTTAAAAAGCATAGCGGAGTTGTTATATCTGCCTATTTCACCATTCATATAGTCAAGCTTCATATTCATATAAAGAGTGTATATTTCTGCATATTCATCAGGTGCTTTAACCTTTGCATCAAGAGGAATTTCCTTGCCGTAGCCGATATACTCTTTATCGCCGCGAGGCTTTAAAATCTCTCCCCATATTTTCAAATCAAGCTGTGAAATCCAGCGTTTTTTAGTAATAATTGAAACATTGTTCGTTCTCTCACTATCAAAGTTTTCAATAACTTCTGCTAAAGTCATACCTTCCTCCTTTCGTTGTTAAGCTTCCAGCCACCAGTCTCCAGTCGCCAGTTATGCAACATATGCTATATTGTTCTATTTTTATTTAAGACTAAGATACAATAAATTTAGACGATGCAGTTACTGTATAAATTCTGGTAGCTGGTAGCCGGCGACTGGCAGCTAAATAGAAATATTCGCATCAATGTATTTCGCTGCAACCGCCGCCATCTGTTCACTGTTTTTAATAACCTCTGCAAATCGTTTGGGAACTTCAACAGTCTTGCCTGTCTGAACGAGAATTCTCTCCCCGTTGACCGCCACAAATCGCTCTGTGTCATTTCTACTCTGCTTGGGAATAAAAACGCTCTCAAGCACTTCGTTTTTTATATTTTCATTTTTCTTATTGGCCATAATTATTTCCTTTCTAAATTCAGTCGCCAGCCTCCAGTTTTTTAGCAGAAACTTTATCCTTCGGTTTTTTACAATATAAAATTCACATATAGTAAATTCAGAATAATAGAGTTATCCCTTCAATTCTGGTAGCTGGTAGCCGGCGACTGGCAGCTTAATATTTAGTTCGCCTCTGCTGTAGAACTAAAAGTACTACCGCTTTCAATTCTCACAAGGTATTCCTCAACAAGACGTTTAGCAGTTTTAAGACCCTTCCAGCCAATAGAAGAACGCTGGTTAAGAGGGTCATTGCCGTAGCCCTTCTGCTTAACAATGTGTTCAACACCGCCACCTGTAACACTTGTTACACCGTAAGCATCCGCACCGATAATAAGTGTCGCAAATACCGCAGGAGAGTCGCCGTCTTTCCAGATTTTAGCCTCTGTGCTTTCAACAAAACGAACGCCTCCAAGGCAACCGATTTCACCATTGAGCATATTTTCGGGAGTTGCATATTTCTGCACCTCCATCCACTGATTACCTGCTTCCTGCATAAGGTCATAGGCAACATAAGGGTGAATGATACCAACATAATAGCCGTCAATTTTGGGAGCATTCATTGCCTTAAGCTCTGCCGCAGCCTTAAAAACATCCTTAACACGAAGAAGAGATGTACCGTCAATCTGACTTCTTGAGGTAACGGTTGTTTCAATCCCGCCATTCACCTTAGGGCAGTAAAGCACGTTTGTACCACCAACAATTTCATTTCTTACAATTGTGTCCATTGTAAGACCTGCTTGTGAAGCAAGCTGCTTTGTTGCCTCAACAATGGTGTTGTCAACCGCAGTAAGCTCAAGCATATCAGTCTGTTCAATATAATCACCGTACTGTTCAACAGTTGCGCTGATAGCAGAAACATTAAGCTTGTTGCCTGTGGGAGTAACGCCTTCTGTAAGAGGTGTGAGCGCCTTGGGAAGAGAAGAGAATTTTCTGAATTCAATAATCTTACCGCCGTTTTTGGGAATATCGCGCTTCTGACCGAACTGGTCGTGAACAAGATAAGGTGAAGCGAGAGTAATAAGAGTTTTGTCATAAAATGTTTTCATTTCTGCAGAAAGTGCTTCTGTATTTGTAGAGTTCACAACCTCACCTGCTGCAAAAAGCTGAATATTAAGTTTAAGGTTTTTCATTTATTTTTCCTTTCCGAGAACGTAAACTTAAAATTTAATATTTGCACCGTTCTCAACCTGTTTAAGTATTTTTAAAATATCTTTTGAGGTAAGGGAATTTACATCAACTGCCGTCATAACCGCACTTTCAGAGGAAATACCGTTTTCAAGGGGACGTCTGCCCTTGGTTTCGATATTTTTCACCACCTGTTCGCGTACCTTGTCGGCTGTGTATGCCATTGCACCTGAAAGGATTTCATCCTTGTGCACAGTTTCGTAAGCCGCCCTTACAGGTGCACCCGAAAGCACCAATTGCGAAAAGAGCTTAGAGGAGCGCAGCTCATTTCTCAAATCAAAATCAGGGTAAATTTCTCTCATGTCTTTACTTTCCCTGACCCAAGCTGCAATACGACCCCTCAATCTGTCTTCTCTTTCACGAAGAGCGCTCTCATCATCTGTTTCTTCATTGATAACATCCACATTTTCACTTGCCTCATCATTAAGAACATCAGAATCAAGCCCGTCATCCGCTCCGAATTTTTGGAGAAGCGTTTCTTCCTTCCCTTCTTCAATGCCGTATTTTTCCATCAGAGCATTTAACGTAGGAGAAACTCTGTTTTTATACTCCTCAAGAAGCTTTGTTTCCTTAAAACGCTTGTCAATAATTCCCTGGGTCTTTTTTGTGAATTGCTCCTTGAATTTTCCGCTTATAAGCTGAGAAAACTCCTCGTCCAAATCCACATTTTCCGTACCATTCTGCTCGGCGACAGCAACCTTTCCGCCCGATTCCCCGTTACCGCTCTCGGCTACCTCACCGCCAAAAAGCTGTAAATCGGGAGTGTACAAAAATTTTTCCATAAATAATCCTTTCTCATCGTCTTTCCGAAGTGTCAAAAACAATTCGTAATTCTGAATTCACAATTCTGAATTATGAATTAACATTTCCTGCTATTTTATTTATTACCGCGCTTTTCCCCTCAAATTCCATAATCGAAAGAGCAGAGAGTGCCTGAGCTCTCATTTCAGGATTAAAAAATCCCGCATTATATAACTGCAAAGCAAGCTCGTTCTGACTTATTTTTGAAAAAGGTGTAGAGGTTTCAGCGCTTACCTTTATGTCAAAAATCGGCTTTCTCATACCCATTTCCGTACCAAAGCTTACCCCTTGGTTATGAGCAACAATATCTGAATTATCGTAGGAAATAAATAACTGTTGCCCATTTGAAGAAATAATGCGGAAAAACCGAGGTTCATCATAAAACTGGCGGATAAGCTCAACTGCAAGGCAATTAATCTCTGAAAAAGCTCTGTAACCGCCTTTGACCATATCACGAGTGAGCTTACTTCCCGCTTCCTGCAAAGCTGCAATAGCGCTTGCCGCAGTAACACCGCTTGAAACACCGCCTTGAGAGAAATCTCTGTTACCGCTTGTTTCTTTAAGCTCGTCAATTTTACTGTTGAGAATACCGAGATAAATTTCGGGGATACCTGAAATTTTAATTTCTCTTATGCTATCTTCACCAAGATTACTGCCTGAAACGTGAACAAAGCTGTTATTCCAATCGGCAAATTCATCTTCATTCACAGCACCTGCAGAGTTAATAAAATATCGTGGCGTTGTAGCCATTGAAGCGTTTTTCACAAGAGCATTTGAAAGCATATCAATCTGCTTCTGCGCATCCTTCATAATGTCAATGTACCCAAAGCCGCAAGGCGTACCCTCTTCTACAAAAAGAGTATCAAAAACAAATGGGTATTTACCGTGGTCATAAAAGCCTCTCTGACTGTATTCCGGGTCATTTTCTGAGGCATACAAAAGCTCTCCGTTACAGAATTTGCAATAATGAACAATTTCCACACCATTAATAATTTTCTTATAATATCGGTCAATTACCGCGCTTTTATCTTTGGTATCAACACTGTCATCGTAAACATATTTTGTAATTTCCACCGTTGAAGAGCCTAATTTACCGCTCATTTCGGGGTACATAGCCACAATAGTTTCATTGTCAATAAGCTCAACGTGAAAAATATTTTTACTTTTTTGAATATCTTTTACACCCGGCTCCCAGAACAAATTGAGAATATCAACCTGCTTTATTTCAATGTCCCCAAGGCCATTGCTTTTCAAAGGGTTCCAGAAAACACCGTAAACCGCAGTACCTGTTTTAAGCTTGTACCACCAGGCATCGCTGTAGATTTTTTCGAAACCGTTTCGTTCAAAAATAACGGGCAACACCTGTGACAAAACCTCTGCAGATGCTCTGTCGCTTTCCTCCCTGGGAAGGCAGGTAACCTGCGGGAAATTATCCATTGCATCCGCATGCTTGTTGGCAATAGAGTTAAAGAGCCAGGCGGATGCATTTTCATTACCCTTACTGCCGGAAATTGTGTCCCAATGACGAAGCCTGAACCACTGCTCATTTTCAACAATCCTTTGTTCAAGAACGCTCTTCCCCTCTTTATATTTCTTGAGAATATCAAGCGCATTTTCCACATCTTCAGAACCAATCACACCAACCTTACCGATGTTATCAATATTTGGTTCTTTATCAATTTTCTTTTCCTTTTTCAATTTTCCACTCCTTTGATATCTATAGTCGCCAGCAGATGCAATATGTAAAAATATTGCAACACCTATCCCTCTTTTTTGCTTGCAAAAAGGAGGGGGGACCATTCCTTAACTTGTATAATATTGGTTTTTGTAAATTTCGGGTAATAGAGTTTCTTATAAAACATAGTTCGGGCGGAATGGTGGGTGGTACTCTTATACTGCTTTCCTTTGCTTTGTACCACCCACCGCTAACGCGGTCCCCCCTCCTTTTTCGTTGCACGAAAAAAGAGGGATAGTATTCGCTCTCATCAACTATTTCCCCAACTCCAACGGGTCATCCCCCAACAGCAAATTTTCTCTCTTCACCCTTGGCTTAATCGGCCTTGCCATGCACATATACCGAACCTCGTCTGCAATATGGTCTTCGCCGGTTGTGTCAAGGTCTTCAGGATTTGAAACACTGAAAGTCAATTCAGGCATAGTCCTGATAAAGCCCTTACAGGTGTTAAAAACATACATCATTGGTATTCCGTTTTCGTCAAAGGAAAGTCGGTAATGAACCTGCATCCAACCGGGGAGTCGCTTGTTGTCACCCTTGTTAAAATAAACTCCGTTTCTGTTAGCCGCCTCAATAATGGCTTCGCCTCTGGAAGCATCCCATATAGACGGGTCAGCAACTCCTAAAATCTGTTTGCCTTTAAGCCAACGATGTTCCCTTTCAATGCGAGCTATTTCAGAAAAAATCTTCTCCGGTGGCCATTTCACACCCTCGTTATGAGTTTTAGAGCAACCATATAATTCTAAAATTCTGTAAAGTCGTCCGTCATAATCCACCGCCCACCATGCACATGAAAACGGCTTTGCATAACCAAAGTCAAAGGAGCGGTAAAGCACCCAATCTCTGGGAATTTCAAAAGGCTCAATAACGTGGGTAAATTCTCCGTCCCTGTAATGCGACGGTAAATCTCTGAACTCCTCAAAAAACTGACCGTCAAAAATATCCCAGTTACCAAAGCGGTGAGCTTGTCGGAGTTTTTCGGGAAGTGAATCAAGAACCTTAACATATTCAGGGTTACTTTTCATAAGAACAGTGTTGTCATCAATAGTTGCGGGGATAAAAATATAATCCTCCGGGTCTTCATTTTCTTCATATCTGCCTTTTACAAAAAGACGCTTAAACCAGTTGTGACCAACACCACCGGGGTTTCCCGTAAAATACATTCTGGGCTTAAAATCCCCTCGGGTTGTTCTGTTGCAGGTTGTAAGAAACTGAATTTGAGAAAAAGTAAAATGAGTACATTCCTCAACGCCTATAACGTCATATTCCTGTCCCTGATATTGATAAATATCATTTTCTGTATCACAGTATCCAAGGCGGATTCTTGAACCGTTTGGAAATATAAAAGCTCTTTCATCACGCTTGTATCGGGCAATTCCGTTCAATTGCGCCAACATGGGCAAAAGATGGTTTTCCCGAAGTTCAGGCAAGGTTTTGCGAAGAAGCAACAGCTTCAAACCGCTGTATTCAAGTGCTAATAAAATAAATTTTGTACGTAGCGCCCAGGACTTGCCCCCACCACGCGCCCCACCATAACCAACAAACCGCTTCTGACTTTCAAAAAACAGCTTCTGCTTTTCGTTAGGTGGAGAAATAATAAGTTCTTTCATAAAAATCCTTTCTTTGTAAGTCGACAGTCGCCAGAAATCAAAAAATAACTTTATTACTCTGAATTTATTAATATATGAATTTTATATTGTAAAAAATAGAACAATGAATTTTCTGTTATAAAAACTGGAGACTGGAGGCTGGAGACTGGCGACTTTTTTCATTTACAATACTTCTCCATTTCCTTCTCAAACCTGATAATAATACCCTCATCGCAGGTGCCAAAGCCGTCATATTCAGACAAAAGCTCATAAAGCTCTTTTAGCGCCCCAACGCTTTCCTTCAGGAACTTTGCATCCACTTCAGGCTTGCCGTTGGCTTTAAAATTTTCCCGTGCCTTTTTGATAATGTCATCAATGAGCGCACTCATATTCTCCGTAGCTGAAGAAACGCATTTCAAAGTCTTGTCGGAGTTTTTGCTTTTCTCTTTTTCCTTCTTATCCGCCATTCATTCCCTCCTTAATTCAGATGCCAGTTGACAGTTTCCTATATATAAAAAGAAACTCGCGCCACGAATTGCACAAATCATTCCGCACTCCACACTTCGCACTCACCTTAATCCTTTCTCATACAACTCATTAACTCTTTTATAATGAACACATCGCTTGCCACATTCAGAACCGCAAACAGTGTTTTCAAACATTCCCTTTTCTTTAATGTTTTTAAAATAATGCTTGTCCACTGTACCGTTTATAACGCCCTCGCAGACGATATAATCCCTTCCCTCACCCTTATAAAAAGGACATTCAATAATCACATCAATAGCTTTCGGCATAAAACCCTCCTAATTAAATAGTTTATTATTTGTCAAATTTCGAACATTCGTTCGTTTCATTTGTGCCCATTATAGCCCCTTTTTTTCAAGTTCGCAACCCATTTTCGAACGTTTGTTCGACTTTTGTATACTTGCACAAACGCATCTTTACTAATATGTTCGAAATTAACGAAATTTGAAAATTTCAAAAAAATTTTGTAATATTTTGTGATTTTTGTCATATGAAAAAAAATCTCATTTTTAGCTTTAATGATGATTCAGTCCTCCGCTCCAAACAACGCCAGTGACACCCAATCGCACCGAATGGCACCCAGTCGCACCAAATGGCACCCAATCGGCAGTGATAAAGAAAAAGAAAACAATAAGATATTTTTTATAGAAATAGTAGTAGAAAAAAATATAGATAGAAGAATAGAGCCGGAATTAGGAACGAAATAGTTTCCGGTGCTGTTTTTTCATGTTCAAAAAAACGGCAGTTCTGAACATCAACTGACAAAATGACTCATTTAACTGACAATGGGTTGCAATTTTTCAAACCATATATTACAATACCAACAAACATTTGTTCGAATGGAGGTTTTAAAAATTACAAAGAAGAGCTTTTTAGTTTATTTCGATTGGGAGGAACCATTATGGGAATTAAGCAACGAAGAATTAGGAGAATTATTCCGTGTAATGTTTACTTATGCCAAAAAAGGTGAATTACTTGATTTTGAACATCGTTCACTTAAACTTGTCTTTGGCTTCATAAAAAGTGCCATTGACCGTGACAGAACAGCTTATGAAGAACGCTGCAGAAAAAATGCAGAAAATGCCAACAAGGCTGAAAAGAAGAAAAAGGAAAATGAAAAGCAAAAAGGCTGTGATATGGATATGAAAACTCTTATTAATAGTATCACCCCGTCACAATAAAAAAGAGCAAGCCCCTATCACTTCGGTTTTGTTTCCGATAAAATAGTGATTGAGAATCGCTCTGACAGACAATAAAAAAAGAGGACGGAAAAACCGTCCTCTGAAAGCTTGAAAATTAAATTATTTAATTTCAACTTTTGCGCCAGCTTCTTCGAGCTTAGCTTTAGCTGCTTCTGCATCATCTTTTGATACAGCTTCTTTAAGAGTTGCGGGAGCGCCGTCAACCTTAGCTTTTGCTTCTGCAAGGCCAAGACCTGTGAGCACACGAACAACCTTGATAACAGCGATTTTGTTTGCGCAAACTTCTGCAAGAACAACGTCAAACTCTGTTTTCTCTTCAGCTGCAGCTGCTGCTTCTGCGGGAGCTGCTACTGCAACTGCTGCTGCAGCGGATACGCCGAATTCTTCTTCTACAGCATGTACGAGTTCGGAGAGCTCGAGAACTGTAAGTACTTTTAATTCTTCAATAATAGCAGTAATCTTTTCAGATGCCATTTTATTTTCCTCCAATTATTAGCCGTTAGGCTTTAGATTTTTAGTTTTAAATTTAATTAACCGATTTGATACAGCAATTATTCAGCTGCTGCCTCTGCTGTGGCTTCGCCACCTTTGTCAACAATAGCCTGAACTGCACGAGCGAACGCAGAAATAGGAGCGTTGAACGCATTGCATACAGTAGCGAGCAATACTTCTCTTGAAGGAAGCTTTGCAAGGCTGTCAATTTTTTCAAGAGAGATAACCTCGTTATCAAGGAAACCGCTCTTAATGTTGAAGTCTTTGTGAGTGTTAGCAAATTTAGCAAGAATTCTTGCAGCAGCAACGTAATCATCCTTGGATGTTGCGAGAGCTGTTGTACCTGCGAGACAGTCTGAAAGACCAGCAAGCTCAGTATCTTTAATAGCGAGCTCAATCATTGTATTCTTTGTAACAGTGTACTCAACACCTGCTTCACGGAGTTCCTTACGGAGAGCTGTGTCATCAGCAACGTTGATACCTTTGTAATCAACGAGAACACCGGCACATGCACCCTGAAGTCTCTCAGCGATTGCAGCAACTTCTGCTTTTTTTGCTTCTAAGATTTTAGCACTTGGCAAACTAATTCACCTCCGATTAAATTTTTTTGCCAATTTCAAATGCCCTTCCCGCATAGCACGAGAAGGGCATAAAAACTCAATAAA
The DNA here is from genome assembly GCA_045604605.1 of Acutalibacteraceae bacterium. Classification (GTDB taxonomy): domain Bacteria; phylum Bacillota; class Clostridia; order Oscillospirales; family Acutalibacteraceae; genus DTU089. Next base: position 23,240 of record JAZUOL010000085.1, read on the forward strand.
ACTATATCAAGAATTAATGCATTCCTCGGCAGGCGGACGGACCATTAAACAAAATTGCACCTGCTGTCTTTAGAACAGCACAAGTAATATAACACACCTTTTAAAGTATGTCAAGTATTTTTTTATTCTTCTACAGTTGCACCTGTAGCAAGCTTAGCAGCGTTAACACGAACACCGGGGCCCATTGTTGTTGCTACAACGCATGAACGGATGTAAGTACCTTTTGTTGCTGCGGGTTTTGCCTTAATAACTGCATCGAGTAGAGCCATAGCATTCTCTGTGCGCTTTTCGCCACCGAATGAAGCCTTACCGATGGGGCAGTGAATGATGTTTGTTTTGTCAAGACGATACTCGATTTTACCTGCTTTAGCTTCTTCAACAGCCTTTGCTGCATCAGGAGTAACAGTACCTGCCTTGGGAGAGGGCATAAGACCTCTGGGACCAAGAACCTTACCGAGACGACCAACAACGCCCATCATATCGGGTGTTGCAATACAAACGTCAAAGTCCATAAAACCGCCCTGAATCTTTTCAAGAAGATCCATATCACCAACGATGTCTGCGCCTGCAGCTTCAGCAGCCTTAGCAGCATCGCCCTTTGCGAAAACAGCTACACGAACATTTTTACCTGTACCGTTGGGGAGAACAACCGCGCCTCTAACCTGCTGGTCAGCATGACGGGAGTCAACACCAAGACGGATATGAATTTCAACAGTTTCGTCAAATTTAGCGCTTGCAGTTTTTGTTGCAAGCTCGAGAGCCTCAGCTACTTCGTAGAGCTTTGTTTTGTCTACGAGCTTTGCGCTCTCAACATATTTTTTACCATGTTTCATAATTACAATTCCTCCGTAATCAATCAACAACAGTAACGCCCATGCTACGTGCTGTACCTGCAATCATAGAGATAGCAGAATCAATATCAGCAGCATTAAGATCGGGCATTTTCTGCTCTGCGATTTTTCTTACTTGCTCTTTGGTAATTGTTGCAACCTTAGTTTTGTTAGGAACGCCTGAACCGCTTTCGATACCGCAAGCCTTCTTAATAAGAACTGCTGCAGGGGGAGTTTTAGTGATAAATGTGAAAGAACGGTCAGCGTAAACAGTGATTACAACAGGAATAATGAGACCCATATCATTTTTTGTTCTCTCATTGAATTCCTTTGTGAATGCCATAATGTTTACACCATGTTGACCTAAAGCAGGACCAACAGGGGGTGCCGGGGTTGCTTTACCGGCGGGAATTTGCAATTTGATGAAACCTACAACCTTTTGAGCCATTTTTTGCACCTCCAAAATTCGTGGTATGGCGGAATA
>JAZUOL010000086.1:0-4471 GCA_045604605.1 Acutalibacteraceae bacterium
GAAAAGGGTGTGCAGATTGCTTTTGATTACAATAAGTTCGGTGTGGATAAAAAACTACATAAGTCTGCTTCTCATAAGGCGAGTCCATATCAGCTTATTCTTCATAATCAACGCTATTATTTAATGGCACTTAATGAAAGATGGCATAATATGCGCTTTTAGAGGCTCGACAGAATCGGTAATATGACACTTGTTGAGGATAGACTATTAACAAATATCCGTACAGTAGAGGGTTATGAAAACGGCATTGACTATAAGGAAATTGCTACAGGGCTTCCGTATATGTTTACTGATAAACCACAACCGATTGAATTTATTGCAGATAAGAATATTATTGACCACATAGTTGATTGGTTCGGAAGAAATATAAAAATTACAGAAATTGATGAAGCAACGGTTAAAGTAGAGTTAACAGCAAGTGTTCTGGCTATGGAGCACTGGGCAAAGCAGTATTTAGGCTTTGTTGAAATAACGAAACCTTTAGATCTAAGAGAAAAAATAAAAGATACTTTGATCGAAGCTATTGAAAAATATAAATAAATAAATAAAACCGACTTGTTTGAGATTTACTCTTTAGCAAGTCGGTTTGTTGTTTGATGTACCATTTTAGGTACTTGCGGTGTGATAAAATACTCCTGAGGTGAAAGGTGCAATGGATTATTTGCTTAAATTGAACGAAAAACAGCTTGAAGCCGTTACAAGCACAGAAGGATATCTCAGGGTTATTGCAGGTGCCGGAAGCGGAAAAACAAAACTTCTTGTTTCGCGTTATGCATACCTTGTGAAAGAGTACGGCATTGATTCATCCAATATACTTTGTGTTACTTTTACCAATAAAGCCGCAGGAGAAATGAAACGAAGAATCAGGGCACTTATCGGTGGGGAATATGATACATCACTTATATGTACTTATCACGGCTTTTGTGTCAGGGTACTTAGGGAGGATGTTGAAAAAATATTTTTCCCAAAAGAATTTCAGATTATTGATAACACACAGCAAAAAGCAATTTTGGGTGAGATTTATCAGAAATTTGAACTTAAGCTTGACCATGGCAGTTTTGAAAAAATAGTGAGGCAGGTATCCCGTTACAAAACTCTTAATCGGAATTATGTTGCCAAAATGTGTTGCACCGATAAGATGCAGATTCTTGAAGAAATCAACACCCTTGACGACCAGATTATAGAGGCATATTTACAACACCAAAAGCAGATTTACGCAATGGATTTTAATGATTTATTGTATTTTACCATTGATGTTTTTTCGCGCTGTGAGGATGTTTTGGTGAAATGGCAAGATAGGCTTAATTATATTCAGGTTGACGAGTTTCAAGACAGCTCAAAAACTGAAATGCAACTGATAAATATGCTTTCCCAAAAACACAAAAACCTTATGATAGTGGGAGATCCCGACCAAAATATCTATGAATGGCGTGGCTCAAACATTAATTTGCTTGTGGATTTTGATAAAACACATATCCCTACAAAAACGGTTTTTCTTAATCAAAATTACCGTTCAACCCCACAGATTTTGAAATGTGCCAATACGTTGATTGAAAAAAACGAGTTCAGGTTAAAGAAGGATTTGTTTACAAAAAGTGATTTAGGGGCTGACGTGTACCACTATCACACCAAAAACGAGTATGACGAGGCAGAGAAAATAGTGCAGATAATTCTGGATATACGCAAGAAAACCCATTGTGGTTTCTCGGATTTTGCAGTGCTTTACAGATCAGGCTTTCTTTCGCGTATCGTGGAGAAGAAATTTACGGAGAGTGGCATACCATACGAGATTTTTGGTGGTGTTAAATTTTATCAGCGTATGGAAATTCAAGATATTATGGCATATCTGCGACTTGTTGCATTTAATGACGATTTGGCATTCAAACGTATAATCAATAAACCCCGTCGTCGTTTTGGTCGGGTTAAGTTGCAAAGTCTGCAGATGATGCAGACGGATGATTCTTCTTTATACGATACTCTGAAAGGTAATATTGATAACCCTGCATTTAAAAATAGCGGAATTCAGGATTTTGTTAATGCTATAGAAAATATAAAAGAAAATCTTGATTATATGACAGTTTCCGATGTGGTTGAAATATTATGTGACAAAAGCGGATATGAAAAATATATACGCGAGCTTGGTGATATGGAAAGGTTTGAAAATCTTTCGGAGTTTAAGCGTATCGCCACCGAGTACGAGAGAAATCTGGGTGAGGATATTACACTTATGGAATTTATTAACCATATATCCTTGCAGAGTGAGGACGACGGAGAGGAAAATACCGACATGGTTAAGCTTATGACCATTCATTCAGCAAAGGGTCTTGAATTTCCCAACGTTTTTGTTTTAGGTTTTTCAGAGGGGATTTTCCCCTCTTCTAAAACAATTGAAGAGCGAAAGCAATTGGGGCTTGAAGAAGAACGAAGGCTATGTTATGTTGCTATAACTCGAGCCGAAAAAAGACTGTTCCTTCTTGATAGTGAGGGCTATTCGCAAAATGGTAGCCAGAAGTTACCTTCAAGATTTCTTAAGGAAATCGGTGAGGACAATTATATTAGAATTGGAGCAATACCTAAAGAACTGCAGGATGCCACAGACAGAATCGTAGATCAGGCAAATATTACTGAGACTGATAAGGATACTGTGAAAAATATTGGTGATAAGGTGTACCACCCAGCATTCGGTGAAGGGGAGATAGTAGGAATAGAGAAGAACAAAGGCAGTTACAGAATCAAGTTTCAAAAGCTTTCTAGTGAAAGGGTTATGTCTGCACAGTATTTTAATCAGAAACACCGGTTGCCTCATATTGAGAATAAAAAGCAAATAGAGGAGCACGAAAGCTTTTATGATTATAAGAAAGAACCGAAAGAAGAAAAGGTAACTCCTGTTTTGCATTCCGAAAAAGAAAAAACGACCATTCCGACTAAAAAAATACCCGATGGGTATGAAAAGACGGATGAGAAGGTTGTAAGCGAAATGAAGGAAGTGAAAAATGAAAAACAAATTAAGAGTTATGAAGAACGGAAGGAATATAAAACACCGGATATGAACGGTTATGAAAATTTATGGAATAACCCTGATGTGCCCAAGAATGGATGGATATGTACGGGTGTTACGGACTTAGGGGCACCCGTTGGTGTTTGTCAGATGTGCGGTCATCAGATTATACGCTACGTTCATCATATGGTGCATAATGAATACGGACGCCTTAATGTGGGTTGTATTTGTGCAGGTAAAATGGAGGGGAATATAGAAAAAGCAAAACAGCGTGAAAATGACTTTAAGAATAAAGAAAAGCGCCGTGAGAATTTTAAAACCCGTAAGTGGAAAACTTCAAAAAACAACAATAGCTTTTTAAAAATCAAAGACCATCTGATAGTTTTGTATTACAATAAAAAATACGATAACTGGAAATATTCTTTGGATAATGTGTTCTGTGTTGAGGTGTATAATACGCGCGAAGAAGCAATGGACGCGGCTTTCGAGGCACTTGAAAATAAGTTGAGTGAGAAATAAGAAAAGTGTGTTATCACGGGTCAATCGTATAAAACTGTGTCCCAAAACCGGTGCATAAAATATCGTATTATATTACCATAACAACAAGGAGGTGCAAGAATGCTTTTTTATAAGATTGCTGCAACTATGGAGAAAAATGAGGGTGTCCCGAACCCAAGAGACAGAGAAGCGTATGAGGATTATGCGGCATCCTTTCCCGGATTGAATGAAATGTTTTATCAGAAAAGCCATAAACATAGTTATTTGTTCGTAACAATGGTTAATCCGAGAAAAATTACTATTGGTGCAGTTTTAAAGGGTGATGAAAGAATTGAAGATGTTCTGAAAAAATATCTTCAGCTTGTCGGTATAACGATCACATCATTTGAAATTGAAGAAATTACTGTTAAAGCTTTGATTATGCTTTTGCGTAAAGCAGACAGAAATTCTTTTATTTCTTCCACTTATGATATTCTTGAGGGTATGGAATTAGATAACTTTGACAGACGCTGTGATGTTAAATATGTAGAAAATATTATTACCATAGAACAGAACAAAGACGCTTTTGTTAATGATGCCCGTGAAATGCTGTTTGAAGATTCTCTTGTGCCTGAAATTGAGCGTATTTATATGGGTAAAGCCTGCGGAAAAATAAAAAGTCATCCTGTGCATTATCTCATAAAAACAGACAACTACGCTTCTCGTGTAACAGCATACAATAGTTTGATATGCTCGTTATATAACAATAATCGGATTACTAATAAAAGGTTTTGCAAATTGTTTTTTGATAATGATACCAGCTTGTATGATGATTCTTTGGAAACTGTATATAAGTCCTGCACAGGTGGTACTGTTGTTATTCAGTTTTCAGGAACGGATGGAAGAAACGGTAGCTTTGCCAGAAGAAACAAGGATAGTATTATAGAAGTTTGCGAAATGATAGAGAAGTATAAAAATACAGTTCTTTCTATTCTC
>JAZUOL010000087.1:0-9621 GCA_045604605.1 Acutalibacteraceae bacterium
CTGTGCGAATTTACAATTCGATTTAGTTGTGATATAATAAATTCAATTTAGTTACATCGTTTGAATCAAGGATTATTTTATGGAGATATGATTGATGGATTATTTAGTTACAATAATTGTTACTTTCTTTGCCGGAATGGGGGCAGGGCTTGGTACCGGTTTTGCAGGTATGAGTGCTGCCGCAGTAATAACTCCGATGCTTGTTACTTTTCTTGAAATTAACCCCTATACTGCAGTAGGTATAGCTCTTGCTTCTGATGTGTTGGCGAGTGCTGTTTCAGCATATACTTATCGTAAGAATAAAAATCTAGATGTGAAAAACGGACTTCTTATGATGGGAATTATATTAATTTTTACCGTAGTTGGAAGTTATGTATCAAGTATGGTTCCCTCACATACCATGGGTGGATTCAGTACATTCGTCACACTAATTCTCGGTATCAAGTTTATTTTGAAACCTGTTATGACAACAAAAGCTGAAATGGAAGCGGTCAGCAAAACAAGAAAAATAGTCGGATCTGTGCTATGGGGTATATTTATTGGGTTTATTTGTGGTTTTGTAGGTGCCGGTGGTGGTATGATGATGCTTCTTATTCTTACCAGTGTACTTGGATATGAATTAAAAACTGCAGTTGGTACCAGTGTCTTTATTATGGCGTTTACTGCATTAACGGGTGCTATTTCCCACTTTTCTCTTGGTGATTCACCTGATGTTTGGGTTATGGTTTTGTGTGTTGTATTTACATTTGTTTGGGCACAAATTGCAGCTAAGTTTGCTAACAAAGCAAAACCGGAAATCCTTAATAGAGTAGTAGGTGTAGTGTTAGTTGTGTTGGGTATAGTTATACTGGGATTTGAATATTTTATAAAATAAAACACAAGCGAGGTGAAATTCACCTCGCTTTATATCTGCACACAACACTATGTACTCCAAAGCAAAACTTGTCGAAAAGTGTCAATGAGTTATGTGACGGGGTGCGGGTGTCCGGTGGACACCTCTGCGAAGCAGAAGCACCGACCGAGGCGATAGCCGAGACCTCCCTCACGAATCCTCAAAGTTCTTCTAATTTCTTTTGGAATTACAACACGACCAAGATCGTCAATTCTTCTCACAATACCCATTGTTTACATATATAAAAATCTCCTTACTTTACAAATTTATATTGTCAGTATTTGTGATTAAAGAGAATTTATGCTGTATGGGGTTTACTTTCTAATGCTTTTAATATAAAATAATGGATAGTTTTATGTTTTCGTAATATTGAATTTTAAAAAGAGGGATAGGATGAGTTTAACAGATATACAAAGTAAACATATTCAAGTTTTGCGAGGAATAGCCATTGTTGCGGTTGTGTTTATTCATAATACGCCTATCGGTTTGCCTCAAGTTTTTATTAGGCCATTTTTGAATTTCTGTGTTGGTATGTTTCTTTTTTTGAGTGGTTTTCTGTCAAGTAACAAATCTTGGAAGCCTAAAAAGAGAATTTTAAAAGTATTAGTCCCCTATGCTATATGGACATTTATTTATGTGTGCGCAAGCAATTTGAGTTCTTTATCTGAAATACCATTTGATTACCTGAAATCGTTCCTTCTTGGTGACTCAGCAGCAATAATGTATTATATTTTTATTTACTGCCAATTTACATTGCTCATACCAATTATCGAAAAACTTGCAAATTCCAAATATAAATATCTTGGTTTTATAATTTCTCCAATAGAAATAATTCTTATGCGTTCACTTCCGTTAATACTTGGCTATGAAATTAACATATATTTAGAAAAAATAATAGGACTCTCTTGTTTGGGCTGGTTTACGTATTTTTATTTAGGTTATCTTATTGGTAACAAAAAAATAATTGTAAACTATAGAAAAAACGTATTAATATCTTTGCTGATTATAACAATATTGGCTCAATTTCTTGAGGGTTACTACTATTACTCTTTAGGTGAAGTGAATTGTGGTTCCCAATTAAAAATCAGCACACTTTTTAGCGGAGCTATTTTTGCTCTTTTGGGTTATAATTATATCAATTCAGAAAAACTACGCAACTATAAATCTTTACATGTTTTGGGGGATTATTCATTTGGCATTTACTTTTCACATTTAGCAGTTATGTCTGTGTTTTCTTTTGTGCCATATTATTCAAAGTATGTAATATATCCGTTTAATGCCATTTTTACAATTATAGTTTCTCTTGTGCTGTGCTATATAGGCAAAAAAATATTGAAAAAGTACAGTTGGTTAATCGCCTTATAGATAATATAAACAACTAACATCGGAGTGAGTCTCATTCCGATGTTGTTTTTTACAAAACTATGTACCCCAAGGCAAAATATGTCGAAAAGTGTCAATGTTGTCTGTGGAGGGTCGCCCTCATGAATACGAAGTGTCCTTCTGATTTCTTTTGGTATTACAACACGACCAAGATCGTCAATTCTTCTCACAAGACCTCTTGCAGTACCCATAATCGTCAGGCGCTCCTGCTCGTCGCTGACGATTTTGACCGCTACGTTTCCTTACGCTCGCTGCATCGTCCACCGGACGCGCTCGCGACGTCACCAGTTGCTTTCATGATATATAACTATCTCCTTGTTTTACAAATTTGTACTGTTAGTATCTGTAAAACAGGGAGATTTATACTGCACAACTTTACTTTTCAGGGCGTTAGCTATATAATATTTGATAGTTATTTATTTCAGGTGATTTTAATGAAAAAATTAAATAATGAATTACTAAAAACAAATATAGAAAAAGCGGCTCAATATGATTTTGATAATCATAAAGTGTTTGGTTCGGCATATTGCATTATTCAAGGTAATGAAGAAGTTTATAAAAAATGCTTTGGAACTATGTATGTAGATAGCTCGGAGTCTGTTACCGAGAACACAATTTTCCGTCTTGCTTCTATGACAAAACCTGTTACGGCAGTGGCAACCCTTATTCTTATGGAACAGGGATTACTTTCTCTGTCTGATAAGGTGTCCGAATATTTGCCTGAATTTAAAGATGTTCGTATTACAAAAATCACAGATAAAAACGAATTGATTGATTTTGGTAAAGCCAAAAATGAAATTACTATTTGCAATCTGCTTACGCATACCTCAGGAATCGGTAGTGAGCCTTTGAAGGAGGCTAAAATTACTGCTGAAGAGAGAAGAAGCCTTGATACCACAGTTGAATTTTATTCACGAATAGGTTTGGATTTTGAACCCGGAACAAAGCAACAGTATAGCGGAATGGGTGCTTTTGATGTATTAGTTAAGATTATTGAGAAGGTGACTAAAACTGATTATCAGGAGTTTTTAACCCGAGAAATATTTGAACCTTGCGGTATGACAAATACTGCTTTTGTTCTGACTCAGGCGCAATGGGAAAATTTGATTGCTATGCATAATAAGGTTGATGACAGAAATTGTGTTGAGAAAATGATTGAAAATTGTGTTTTTTCAGCTTTTCCGTGTACGCATTATCTTGGTGGCGCAGGCTTGGTATCAACCCTTGCCGATTATTCAAAATTTGCAAAAATGCTTTTAAATAAGGGAAAAACACAAACAAAGCAAATTCTTGGCGAAGAAACATTCAAGTTATTGCATACACCTTTTGTTTCCGAAGATATAATGCCCGGAAGCGAAAGATGGGGTTTGGGTGTCAGGGTAATTGTAAGTGAAGGTTATAAAAATTTACCAGTTGGTACTTTTGGTTGGAGTGGGGCTTACGGAACTCATTTCTGGATAGACCCCGTAAATAATATCGCGGCTGTGTATATGAAAAACTCTCTTTTTGACGGTGGCGCAGGAAATGAATCTGCACGCAATTTCGAAAAAGCAGTTAATGATTCGTTGATTTAATAAAATATAAAGGGGATGTAAAAAAAGCGCAGACCGTATAAAACCAAATATAGCAAGGGGTTCTGTAGGTTTAATAAGCCTATAGAACCCCTTAAAATTATAAAAAATCTCTAAAATTGATAAAAAATTATGTTTTATACTACGAACAAACTTCGCCACTCGACGTACACTTGTACGCCTTCGGGCAAACAAAATCAAGTCTGAAGCCTTGATTTTGCTCAGTTTGTCCGTTCTGCATCTTTTTTTCCTATCACCTAAAAAGGAACTGTAAAAAACTTACGTTTTTTTACAGCCCCTTTATGCTTTCTTTATGGCTTTTTAATTGTAAAATTAAGTCCCAATGCACCAACTGCTAAAACAAGAAGCATAATAAATGGTGCTGTGTAGCTGTTGGTTGAAATTAATAAAGAATTGCTGAATGTTGCAATAAATGAAGCTACAATTAAGTTGAAGTTTGTAAGGCTATAGTTTGTTGGAAAATATTTTGCACCGTAGAAAGATGCGGTAAATGCAGAGGTCATAGTAGGGCAGGAGCCATAGGAAAGACCTGTAAGGCAAAGACCGACAATGCAAAGTGGAAGAGAGTGCATTTGAACTGCAACAAGGGTAAGCCCTGCGGCAAAGATTGTAAGAATGTTAGAAGCCAACATTGTTGTTTTTCTTCCGAGAGCATCATAAACCGCACCTGTTAAGATACGACCAACGCCATTGAATATGGAAAGCACACCAACAAGTGTTGTTGCAAGGGCGGGAGCCGCGTCAACTGAAATAACAAGGTCTCTTGCAAAGCTGATAACAGAGTTGCCAACTGCAGTAATAAGTGCCATAAACACAAATGCACGCCAGAAGGTAAAGCTCTTAAGCATTTCTTTAGTTGTAAAATCCTTGGTTTCAAAGCTTTCTTTCTGAATATTTTTTTTAGCTTTCGGTGCAGGGAATTCAATATCTGATGACGGCTTCCTGAGAACGAGTGCTGCAAAAACAAGTACAACTGCAACAACAACACCTAAAAGAATATACGCTTTGCTCCAACCTACATTTTCGTTTTCAAACAAAGCACTGATGATATTACCAAGTAAAAGTGTGCTGATACCAAAGCCCATCATCAAGCAACCTGATGAAAGTCCTTTTTTATCAGGAAACCAACTGTTAACTGTTGATACAACTACGTTGTATGAGATACCAATACCTGTTCCTGCCAACACAGCATATGTAAGGTATAAAAGGTAGGGGATTTGAGAACTTAAAAGCCCTGTTGAAACAAAGCCTGTTCCAACCAATGCACCTGCAATTATAAGTGTGATTTTTGTACCGATTTTTTTGCAAATCAGACTGCCGAAAAATGCACCTAAACAGAAAAAGCACATTGTTAATGTGAAGTTGAATGCTAAAACTGAGTCGTTCCATTCAAACTCGGTTTTAAATGGAATTTTTAAAATTGACCAAGCGTATAATACGCCTGAAAAAAGCATTGTGAAAACACCCGAAATCAAATAAAGCCAACGCTTGTTAAGATTAGAATTTGTTGCCATAATTGTACCTCCTTGTTATGTAACAACAAAATATCAGAAACAATTATATCACAACAGATTTACATTTCAATGATTTTTTGTTAGAATATGAAAAAATATACGAAAATATAAGGGGAAAAGGTATAAATATGTATAATAAAAAACCGAAGATGATACTTTTTGATGTTGGCGGAACACTTTTTGCAGGTGATAAATTTTCTGCAGAAAAAGGATTTTCTGCTCTTTTAAAGCTTGCGCAAAACCCCGAAATAACTGATGCCAAAGCTCTTACTGCTCTTTGGGATGAATATATAGAGGAAATAGGCTCCCTGTATTCTGAATCGGGAATACATCTTGATGTAGGCTTGTCTGCTATTATTAAATATGCAACAATGAATACAGGCTTACATATTGATTTGCCTATGGCACAGCAGGAAGAAATTTTTGACAGATATAATTCTGAGAGAACAGTGATTGAAGGTGTTCCTGAGCTTTTCAAGACCCTTGAAAAGCTGAATATCAGATATGCAATAATAAGCAATAATGCAATGAGTGGCGATGGGCTCGGTCTTGCTATCAGGCAGTGGATACCGTCTGCAAATCCCGAATTTGTTCTGACAAGTGCAGATTTGATGTTCACAAAGCCATCTGAAAAAATATTTGTTGCCGCTTCAAATTATGCTCACCTTAAGCCTGAGGAGTGCTGGTATTGCGGTGATGGTAAAATTCCCGATGTTGATGGTGCTCAGGGTGTGGGTATGGTACCTGTGCTTCTTGATGAAAAATCAGAAATCCCCCTCGAATTCCGTGAGGACGGAATAAAAGGGGAATATATCACAGTTAATAATTGGAATGTACTTAAAGACCTTCTTTATAAGCTATAAAAAATATGCCCTTGATGATAAATCAAAATTTATCATCAAGGGCATAAAATTAATTTTACATTTCGCCTTCGTGCTTTGAAGATTTCTTCTTGTCAGGTGTTAAAGCAGTTTCACCATTAAGATACATAGCAACCAATCCTAATAAAACCATTATGGTTGAAATATAAATGATTACGGGGAGAACGCTATTCTTGATAAAATCGCAGATTGTAGCTGCAGTGTCACCACCTATAATAAGTGCGGCAACATAACCAAAGAATGTAAGACCACCGCCAAAGAGGGCAATCATAACACCGTATCCAAAGATAGTTTTGAGAACTGATGCAATTTTTTTACATACATTTTTCATTTCGCTACCTCCTTATAATCCTAATACGGGAAGCCATCCCATAAGCACTACTACTTCAAGAATAAACTGGGCAGCAACCCAGAACATATTATTCTTAAATGTCTTACTGAAATCAGATTCTGCAAGAGTCATACCTGCATACATACCAAGTCCGAGGGGCGGAGTGATACCACACATAACGCCACAGATACAGGGAAGCATTGCAGCAACAAGTAAGGGTTCACAACCAACCTGTGCAAGTACCGTGATAAACATTGGTCCGAAAATAACAACAAGGGATGAACCGGGAATAATCATACCCATAAAGCAAGTGATTAAGCAAACCGCAACAACGGTACCTAATTTGCCAAAGTTCCAAGCAGTAATGATAGCACCCATTTCTTCAGAAACATTAAGCTCGCTGAATAATGAGCCTACCATGTAACCGAATACACAAACGCCTATTGAAGGAGCAATTGTTTTTACACCGTCTGCAAACATTTTTGCAATATTGTTGATTTTAACAATTGATTTATCTTTAGTGATAAGGCAGGTATAAATACAGGAAAGACCACCAATAAAGAGAAGGATGGAGCTTGAAAGAGCTTTCGCACCATCAGCGCCAAGACGCTCTGTAAAGAAAGTATCTTTGAAAAGATAGTCAAGAATAAAAGGAAGGAGAATGATAACGGGAATCAATAAGCCCTGCCAACCGCTTTTGAGAGTGGTTTTAAGATCGGGAAGATCTTCTTTTGCCATAGGCTTAACTTTATAGTATTTGCAGAAGCCCCATACCATAGCAATTCTCTGAATAATAAACCAAATGGAAATACCCCAGAGAACAATCCAGAATTGACCGGTTGTAATGTTGAGGTTGGGATAAAGTGCTGCAAAAGCACCCATAGCGGCAACAATGTTTGATGAAGGGGGAATCATATTACCCATATAGCTTGAGTTGCTTTCGATGTTAGCTGCAAGCTCAGCAGGGAAGCCTGATTTCTTCATAGCAGGAATTGTAATTGCGCCTGTTGCCATAACGTTACCGGGACCGGAGCCGGAGAGTGCGCCCATAAATGAGCTTGCAACAACTGCGGCATAACCTGCACCACCGGTTAATCTACCAACAAGTGAGAGAATAACCGCAATACAGCTATCGATAATTTTGGTTTTTGTTAACAAAATGGACATTGATACAAAAGCTACCATTGAATATAAAAGCGAGGTAGATAACGCATCGTTAATGTAACCCCAGACATTGCCCCAGGTTCCTGTAACTGTAAGCAAAACGAGGAAGCTTAATAAAACAGCTTCGTAAACAGGACGTTTTACAACCATGAACCACACGATAATAACTGCGAGCATAATGCCGAGATAAATTAAACATGAAGGCATTTTGTTTTCTCCTTTCTTTTTCTGTTTTTTTGTTAAATTTGTAAGCTGAAAACCTTTTGGTTATAGGTTTTATTGCTTAACGGTTATATTATACTTTCTTTTTTTATTTTGTCAACACTTTTTGACAAATTAAAAATTTTATTTTTCTTAAATTCACTTGAAAAAAATATAATCTGCGAGTATTATGTTGGTTGAAAAGTCTTTATTTTTTGTTTTAGGAGAAAAATAATGAACAGAAAACAATTACAATATGTTATTGAGCTTTCAGAGGATTTGAATTTTTCTGTTGTTGCAGAAAAACTCGGTATTTCTCAACCTGCTTTGAGTAAGCAGATATTATCTTTGGAAAAAGAGCTTGATGTAAAGCTTTTTGACAGAACTAATATACCAATGACTTTAACAGCTGCAGGAGAGCATTTCATAACAGAGGCTAAAAAACTTATATATAGAGAAGACCAGCTTCTTCGTTCAATGGAAGATTATAAATCAGGCAAGCTTGGTAAACTTGAAATTGGCATTTCACCGTTCAGAAGCCTTTATCTTATACCTAATATAGTAAAACAGGTTAAAGACAAGTTTCCCGGAGTTACTGTTGTGCTTCATGAAGAGGGAAGCGATACGCTTCGAAAAAATGCTACAGAGGGTAAATATGATTTTGCTTTGGTAAATCTCCCGGTTGATGAATCTGTTTTAGATATTAAACTTATTGAAGCAGACACTCTTGTTCTTGCAGTTCCTGAAAAGTTTTTAGGAAATCTTCCGAAATCTTCAAAAGGAGATATTCCTGAAATTGATTTAAAGGATTGCAAAAATCTGCCTTTTGTTGTTGTAAGTCCTTTGCAGGAGATGCGTCAGCTTTTTGATAAGATTTGTGCTGAAGCGGAATTTGCTCCTATGGTTTCTATGGAAGTTGTTGGTGTAAGTACGGCTTGGTCAATGGCACGTGCAGGTGTTGGCGCGACTCTTTTACCCTTGCAGTTTGTTAAAAATTTCGATTTTGATGCAAGTATATCTTTATTTACTTTAAGGAATTGCCGTTATTCCCGTCAACCTGCCATTGTAACAAGAAGAGGTCAGTTCATTTCTGAATATGCAAAATATGCAATTGAGTTATTAACACAAAAGAATAAATAAATAAATCGCACTCACCGTATAAATGGTGAGTGCGATTTTTAAATTAAAGATTATTCAAAATGTTTAATACACAGCGTAATTCTTCAGGCTGAACCTTTTCAACAGGCTTGTTGTTAATAACGCAGTCTGCAAAATAACGTATTTCGTTTGCATAAGCATTGCTCTTAGGAAGATTTATATCGCCTGTTTCGCCCTCTGCCTCTTCGGAAAGGTCGATTCTTTGATCATCGCGAAGGTAAACCATCATTTTTCCGTTTTCGTTGGCAACAACTGCATTTTCAAATTGGAAACGGAATTCTGCGGTAAAGGGGTAGCTTGTTGCATACCATGAAGCTTCTGAATTAATCTGAAAATCACCAAAATCATAGCTGATACTAATGAAATCCTGATCGGGAAGCTTTGAACGGAATTGATGGACAACTTTAGGCATACCGAAAGCATAAACCATAAAATCAAGATCGTGAATATGCAAATCAAAAGGAACAAGACCGCTTCGCTTTTCGTCCATCATCCAACCGTCCCA
>JAZUOL010000088.1:0-2922 GCA_045604605.1 Acutalibacteraceae bacterium
GTGACGGCAACCCATATAAACAAATTATGTGAAAGCATAATATTAGACGGATGCAAGACAAACACTGCAATCAGATACAGAGGGCTTATCATGGTAGCCTTTGAGTATGCTTTCAAAAATGATATGGTAATTGCAAATCCCTGTGCGAAATCTCAAAGACCAAAGAAGAATGCCTATTATGCAGGATTTTACTCAAAGGAAGAACTGAATCAACTCTTGAACGTGGCAAAAGATGATCAGCTTTATGTTCCAATAACCCTTGCCTCATATTACGGCTTAAGACGAAGTGAAGTAATCGGGGTTAAGTGGAGCAACATAGACTTCGATGCAAAGCGAATCAATATATGGCATAAGGTAATGCAAGAGGAAAAGCAAGATGGCGGTACTCAGATTGTGGGCTATGACACAATGAAAAACAAGTCAAGCCGAAGAACAATGCCTCTTATACCTGCGGTAGAGAAAATTCTTCTTGAACACAAGGCAAAGCAAGAGGAATATATGAAATTGTTCGGAAGCTCTTATTCAAGAGAGTATAAGGATTATGTGTGTGTGGACCCCCTCGGCGGAATAATAAAGCCGAACTTCGTTACAGATCACTTCAGGCATCTGTTGGAAGAGCATGGCTTAAAAAAGATTAGATTCCATGACTTAAGGCACACATGTGCTTCGCTTCTCTTAGCAAACGGCATATCAATGAAGCAGATACAGGAATGGCTCGGACATTCAGACTTCTCAACAACGGCAAACATCTATGCACACTTAGAATACGATACCAAACTGCAGTCAGCAGAAATGATGGCAAAGGTGATTGGATATGAAGATTAACGGTCATACATACGGAGAATTTATCAGCATGGACAATGTCCGTATAGAGTTGCATATGTCAAAGCGGAGGTTGGCATATCTTCTGCAGAACGGATATATTCCATGCGAAATCAGGAGCTCAGCAACTTGGAGGTACAAGATACGCACCAAAGATGTAGTAGCGTACATCAAAAGGGGATGTTTAAAAACTCCCTAAATTACAAAAAGGATCTCTAATCGAGCAATGTCATTAAGTTAAAATGATATTGAAAGGTTTAAACGATGAAAAGAGTTTGAAATTCCAAAGATTTCAAACTCTTTTTCGTTATTATTCTAAATTTTGACACAGCAAACAGACAGATTATATAAATCTGTCAAAAACAATAGACTTTTTTTAAATTTTATGCTATTCTATATATGAAGCTTACAGCTGATTGATATCTAATGTTACGAATATACTTTCTATCTGGGCGGACAGGCAGTATATTTCTTGCAATCAGTGCTTCAACATTTTGCGGACTTTCTTTATTACGGATAAAATGCTTACATATGTATATTGCTTCGGAATAATTAATTTGATAAGCATACACTTTGTTGTTTTGTTGTATGCATACATTCATTGCTATTATCATTGAAATGTTATACATTATCAGGCGAGCATAGATTTCCTGTATTATGAAGTCCGCTTTTTTGCTATGAAAATTGCTTAAGCCTACATTATACTTTAATTCGCGAAATGAGGTTTCAATCCCCCATCTCAGTTTGTATAATTTTTTTAAGGTGTTTACTGAAAACTGTGTTCTGTCAAGGTTAGTAACTATCGTTTCTACTGTGTCATCCGATAAGCGAATTTTTACCAATCTAAAATTTAAAGGATAAGTATCTTTGCTTTTTGGTGGTAAATAGTCAAAAGTCATATTAGACATAATCGTTCTGAATTTATCGGGATTTTCCTTTATTTCATTAGTCTGTCTTCTTGTCAAAGACAAACTAACATCAATATCAAATTCATCTGCTTCGGGTAATGATAATTGAGCAACAATACCTTTGTTGTTTTTTACTCGGATAAGATAATTCCAACCTTTGTTTTCAATGTGAGCAATAGTGTTATATCCCTCATAGCCTCTGTCAGCAATGATGATAACTTTATTTCTGTCTGATGCACGTTCAACCATATCACATAGCGCTCTATGCTCATTAAACATACGGCGTGGTTGAATAATTGCATCAACATATCGTTTATCAAGTAAATTATACAAAGCATTCAAATGAAACAAATTATATCCTTTTGAATCAGGTGCTGTTTGAAAATACGAATCAGAATCATTTGCATTAGTTGGCGTATGTATGTCAGAACCATCAACAGCTAACAGTTCATAACCGTTGAGCATTTTTGTTGACTTAAAAGATTGAGAAAACTCTTTAAATAGAAATTCAAAAGCAAAAACATCAATCTTATCACGTTGCTGAACAAAAGCTGATGCAGAAGGTGTAACTGTTTTAAAACCCATAAAATTGTATAGTTCTTTGTGGATGCTTTGTCCTTCCATAGAAATCATAAGTTTTAACATAGTTTTAAATGACAGTGGGCTTTTGCGTGTAAAATCATGTCCGGGATTTTTTACAAAAAGCCATGAAATATTGTTCATTTCTGAAATGATAGAGAAAAGCTTGTTTCTAACCTTATTTGAAAAATTGCACATAATATGTACCTCCTGTAATTAAAAGTGAGTATACTTCTAATTACATTGGTTCACATTAACTAATTGTGTTAGTTAATGTGAACCGCACAAAATGTGTAATTTGTCAAGTGTTTTTTTTGAAAAAAGTCAAAAAATATTTTAAAAAGAAAAAGAACCAAGCTTATTTCAAAACTTGATTCTTTGTTGTCATCATTAACTTAATGACATTGCCCATTGAGGGTGGTTTTTCTTTTAATTAATCTTATCAATGTCATACGGTGTAATCTGATATACAAAATAATTAAGCCAGTTTGAAAATAAAAGATTTGCATGACTTCTCCAACGTACAACGGGTGTTTTTGTTGGGTCATCATTTGGAAAATAGTTTTTCGGGATTTCGGGGTTTATGCCCTTGTCAACATCTCTTCTGTATTCC
>JAZUOL010000089.1:0-19722 GCA_045604605.1 Acutalibacteraceae bacterium
TTCGAACCCCCGACCTACTGCTTAGAAGGCAGTTGCTCTATCCAACTGAGCTACAACCGCGCATTGTGGAGCGGGTGATGGGAATCGAACCCACACGACCAGCTTGGAAGGCTGGGATTCTACCATTGAACTACACCCGCGTGCTGTCACAACAACCGATATTTTATCACAACACTATATCATTGTCAAGATGATTTTTTGAAATTATCATCAAAATTATATAAATTTTCCAATGCAATAATCATTTTCGCTTTCTATAATCTCTACAGGTAAAAATTCTCCCTTGCAAATGCTGCTACTAAAAACTCTTACAGGAGTATAATTTTTGGTATAACCCTCGCAAAAACCGTTTTTCTCAGTTTCAAAAAGAACTTCCACTGTTTTACCGATTTGTTTTTTCAAAAATTCTTGACGTATTTTATCGGTAATAACAGAAAGGTTTTCGGCTCTTTTTTCTTTAATTGCTTTTGTGAGCTGATTCATTTTTGCAGCTTTTGTGCCTTCGCGAACGGAATAGGGGAATACGTGGACTTTTTCAAAACCTATTCTTTTAACAAAGCTAACCGTGGTATTGAAATCATCATCAGTTTCTGTAGGAAAACCAACAAGTACGTCAGTTGTAATTGTTGCATCGGGAAATGTTTTTCTCAGCTTATCGGCAAGTTGTTCATATTCTTCTGCAGTATAATGTCTGTTCATTGCTTTCAGAACATTGTCACATCCGCTTTGAACTGATATATGGAATTGAGGACAAAGCTTGGTTATTGTTTTTAAATCCTCGATCATTTCATCTGTAATGTGGTCGGGTTCAAGAGAACCAAGGCGAACTCTTTTTATACCGGTATATTTTTCAGCAAGGCGCAAGGCATCCGGCAGAGAGAATGGTGTGTTTTTACCATAGTCGGAAAGATTTATACCCACAAAAACAATTTCTTTGTAGCTATTTTCAGAGAGGGCTTTTAGCTCCTTGTCAATATCTTCAAGTGGTTTTGAACGGGAGCGACCTCGGGCGGTGGGTATAAGACAGTAGGAGCAAAATCTGTCACAACCGTCTTGTATTTTCAAAAACGCTCTTGTATGACCATCAAAACGAGTTATACCTGTGCCGATAAAAGTGTCGCCTGAGAGGTGTTCCGTTCTTCTCTCAATATGGGATTTTAAAGCTTGGAATTCATCAAGTGCGTCAGCTATCTGCGAATTGCTTCTGTTACCCATAAAAATATCAACTTCGGGCAAATCTTTGATGATGTGTGGTTCTGCCTGAGAAGCGCAACCGGTGAGTATTATTATACTATCAGGGTTTTGCTTTTTGAGCTTTCGTACAGTCTGGCGAGTTTTTCTTACACTTTCGGCTGTAACAGTGCATGAGTTTACAACTGCAACATCAGCGTCAGTTGCAGTATATATAATAGTATGGCCTTTTTTCTCTAAAATTTCGCTCATTTCCTGGGTTTCGTATTGATTGACTTTGCAACCCAAAGTGTAAAAATATACTTTCATTTTGTACCTCAAAAGAATTCACTCCCGAATTTCTTCGGGAGTGAAATTATATCATAAATATAAGATAAGTGCAAGAGTGTACTTAGCCGGGGAAAGGACCTGTCTGAGAAATATCTGAGAAGCCGTTTCCACCAAATACTTTGAAGATAGTATCGTCAACGAATGTAGCAATCACTTCAAATACTTCATTCATTGTGTCGTCTTCAGCTTCGCCTTCCTTACCAACTCTGCGAAGAGCATTGAGAAGTCTGTCTGAAACTGCTTCTGCTTCAATCGGATCGCAGATTGTTGTTTCAAGAAGAGCCTGAGCTTCGTCATAAGCAGCCTGAAGTTCAACAATATCTTCTTTAGCATACATTGATTTATCTTTTGCGTTGAGAACTTCTTCAGCTTCTTCGAGATACCAACGTCTGATGTTCTTTGTGTTTCTGTTTCCGTTGAACTGAGGGAATTTATCAGACATATCGTCAACAGATTTAATTTCACCTGTAATGAGTTTACCGATAAGTGCGATGATAACGTCATTTCTGCCTACTTCGTGGTGCTGACCTTCGAAGAGCCATACGTTTTTGGGGAAGAGACAGGTTGAAACATCAACACTTCCGTCAGGGGAGATGATAGCAGAGTCTGAGAAGAGAATATCATCTGCAAGGATTTCGCCTGCAGGTGCATAAGTTGCACCCATTGTTGTTGAATCGATATCAATAATAGCATCGCTGTTAGTTGTGAGAGAGGATTTCATAGCTGCAAAGAAGCAGTAATCCTGTGCGCTGTAATCAAGACCGTAACCTGCAACGCTCTGAACATATTTGCCTTTGTTCATAAGTTTTTTGAAGTTGTCGTCAAGGTTAGTTGCAGCTCTGTGGAATCTGTCGATTTTCTTTGCAAGCTTAGCATATTCTGCATCTTCCCAGATGAAATCGTATTTTTCTTTTGCATCGTCAAAACGGTCAGCAGGAATCATAGCCCAGAACTGAGGACAGTTGAGCATCAATGAATCAAGAATACCGTCAACAGCAGCAGTAAGGATTGAGTAAATTACTTTCTTGGGGAAGATTTTAAGTGCAACGTTAATAAGATGACCAAGAGCTGAGTTTCCTTCGGTTTCTTCAAGAATCATAGGAATGTATTCATGGAAGAAGAATTCATCGTCAAGGTTCCAGTTTCTGAGATAGAAGTCACCCATAACATCTGTACCCTGGAGACAGGAAACAACGTTAACAACTCTGTTAACATCAGGATAGCCTGTACTTTTCATAAGCTCAAGGTAAGCTGTAAGGATTGTACCGCCAAGTGAAATTGTAACGATATTAACCTTGTCAACACCCTTGTCTTTTTTAACGAACTGAATGTATTCATCAAGACCTTTTGCTGATTCCATAGGGTCGCCGATAAGCGGGAAAGCATAAAGGTAAAGGTTGTCCTCGCCAACTTCATCCTTGATTGATTCCATGGGGATCATTCTGTAGAAATAATCTCTGTCATCCTGAGACATTTCTGCAACAGAAGTCATGTATGAAACAGTTTTAAGGTTGTGAGTGGGGTTACCGTTTTTGTCGCTGGACTGGATAGCAAAGAGCTCTGTAACGGTTTTGTAAACACCTTCTGCAAGCTTTCCGTCAACATCAGATTGAGTAATAAGTGATGCTGCAAGAGGTGCTGCAAGGTTGTTTGCAACAACAGGAAGAATCTGTGTTGAGTCAAGAATGAGAAGACCGCCGGAAAGCTCCTCGCCGTTTGAGTTAACAACGGGATCTCCGTTTTCATCAGCAAGGTATGAAATGGACTGGCTGATACCGGGGATGATAACTGTAGGATAGATCACAGAATCTTTTTTTCTTGCTTCAAAAGTTGCTGTATCTTCAAAACCTGCTTCAACAAAAATTTCTTCTTCGGGAGCAGAGGTTTCAACAGCTTCTGAAAGCTCCGGCTCTACTTCTTCGTAGAACATTTCGGGATTAGCTTCCATATATTCGATTGCTTCTTCAACGCTGTTTGCGTTGACAACAGTTGAACCATCAGAACCGATGGTTACTGTGTTTGCTAATACCATACAGGTATAAGCAACTGCGCCTATGCTTATCACTGAAAATACCATAGCAAGTGATAAAACAACGGCAAGTACACGTTTGCATGCTTTTTTCATAGAGAGTTTTCCTCCTTAGATTTTATACAAATAATAATATAACATATAATAAAGGAAAAAACAATATTTTGTTTCTATTAATTTTAAACAAATTCCTTTGTTAATATTTGTTGACTTTAACGTCAAAAGCATATATAATTTATTTGATTCTTAAGCAGGTGGACAATGTCCGTCGGAAAGGATAGATATGATACATTTTCTTACAGCCTACATAGCAGCAATTATTTTTGTTTTTGGTACGGTAATAGGTAGCTTTCTTAATGTACTGATTTACAGATTACCTATAGGTATGGATTTTAAAAAAGGGAATTCTATTTGCACATCTTGCAAGCATCAGCTTAACTGGAAGGACTTGTTTCCTCTTTTCAGTTGGATTTTCTTGGGTGGTAAATGCAGATACTGTAAAGCCCCCATTTCTCCGAGATACCCGATAGTTGAAGCGCTTAACGGAATAGCATATGTTCTGGTTTATCTCTTCCTTTGCGGCGGTTATGCAATTGAGGGCTTAAGCCTTAAGCTTGTGGGCTATATGATAATGATGTCCGCATTGATTGTTGTTTCGTGGATAGATTTTGAGCATCAGATTATACCTGATTCAATGTGGATTGCTATTTTTGTTGGTGGTCTGTTTATTGTAGGCGATGCTCTTTTGACAGGCTCGTTCACTAAAGATTGGATTATTTCAAAGATAATCGGCTTGTTTGCAGTTTCCGGATTGTTTTTTATTATCGCGCTTGTAACAGGTGGCAGAGCAATGGGTGGCGGTGACATAAAGCTTATGGCAGCAGTAGGCTTTGTTCTTGGCTGGAAAGCTGTTTTAATTGCCCTGTTTATGAGTGCTCTTTTTGGTGTGCTGTTCTCAATAGGCAGAAAACTCATCAGTAAAAAAGAGATGAAAGGCGTAATTCCTTTTGGTCCGTTTTTAGCAATGGCATCTGCTGTTTGTGCTTTTGTCGGAGAACAGATATTTGATGCATACTTAGGTTTGTTTTAATTAAAAATCCACATTAAACTCCCTTATCACGCATATATTTGTGTTGATAAAGGAGTTGTGTTTATGTTCGTAGTTTCTGTTTCAAAAAATAAAATAAAAAGAACACTGGCTACTGCTTTTGCGGTGTTGGTATTGAGTTTAAGCTTGGTGCTTTTATTGAAAATTGTTGGAGGAATACAGTCAGTTCAGACAATATCGGATGTTTCACTCTCCGCTTCGGATAATGATGAACTGCTGCAGTTTATTTCTCACTGTGGATGGGAGGTTGACAAAGAGCCTGTTGAGGTTCGTGAGGTTGTTATTCCTGCAGTTTTTGACGATGTATATGAAAATTACAACAAAATTCAAAAAGAGCAAGGCTTTAATCTGGAAAAATACGCCGGGCAATCGGTTAAGCGTTGGACATACATAGTCAGGAACTACCCGGGTACTGCTTCTGAGGATGATTTTATCAGAATTAATTTGCTTGTAAGCGATGCTAAAATCATAGGTGGCGATGTTTGTTCTGTGAAGCTGGATGGTTTTATGCACGGTTTTTTTAAGGAGTAGAGAATTGAAAAAAGAAAGACTTGATAAGCTTATTGCATCACAGGGACTTTTATCACGGAGTGATGTAAAAAATATGGTTAGGCGAGGCGAGGTGTCTGTTAACAATATGGTTGTTAAAGACAGCTCTTTAAAGGTTTCCTATGAGGATGATATAAAGATATCCGGTAAAAGCTTGCTGCAGACGGAGTATACGTATATTATGCTTAATAAACCCAAAGGTGTTGTCAGCGCCTCTGAGGATAAAAACGATAAAACAGTTGTTGATATTTTACCGGACGAGCTTAAACGCAAAAAGCTTTTTCCTGCCGGAAGACTTGATAAGGATACAACAGGTTTTTCTCTTATTACAGATGATGGTGAGTTTGCCCACAGAATTCTCTCTCCGACAAGGCATGTTGATAAAACATATATTGCAGAGGTTTCGGAGAAAATTGATTTTGAAAAGGCGAGAAAAGCTTTTTCAGATGGGATTGTTCTTTCAGATGGAACAGTGCTTCTTTCTGCCGTACTTGAGCTTCTTGAAAACGGAGAAAAGCAGGTTTTCAAGGTTGTTATCAAAGAAGGAAAATATCACCAGATAAAAAGAATGTTTGCTTCTATGGGGACAACTGTTGTTGAGCTTAAACGTGTTGCAATTGGCGGACTTGCTTTGGATTCCGATTTGGCGGAAGGGGAGGCACGTTTGCTCACTTCTTCCGAACTTGAGTTAATCGAAAATACAATATCAGATTAATTTCTGCCTTTTTCGTTTTGTTTCATTTTTTTTGCAATTAAAACAAGTTTTTCTCCAAAAAACTAACAATTTGCATAAAAAAAATTGAGAAATATCAAAAAAACACTTGCAAAATTGTGCAAAGTTGTGTATTATGTATAAATGCAAAAAGGAAAAATAATTGGAGGTCATATAAATGTCCAATAGATTATTTCAAGGTGTTATTCACCAGATGCGCGATGTTGTTGACAGAACAATTGGTATAGTTGATGAAACAGGTGCAGTTATTTCCTGTAGTGACCTTGGCAGAATCGGTGAAATTCGCAATGTAAATACACCTGCTGTTTTTTCATCAGCAGAACCTGTTGCTTGTGATGGTTCGCTTTATCTGTCTTTCGGTACCCATATGCGTCCTGAATATGCAGTTTTTGTTGAGGGTGAGGACATTGTTGCACATAATTATATAGGTGTTCTTGCGGTTTCTCTTTCCAGCATCAAGCAGTTTTATGATGAAAAATATGACAGAAGTAATTTTATTAAGAATATAATTCTTGATAACATTCTTCCCGGTGATATTTATCTTAAATCAAGAGAGCTTCATTTTAATAACGAAGCATCAAGAGTTGTTTTACTTATCAGAATTCTTGATAAAAGTGATGTTTCTGTATACGATGTTGTTCAGAATCTTTTCCCCGACAAATCAAAGGATTTTGTTATAAATATCAGTGAGAACGATATTGCTCTTGTTAAAGAGGTGAAAAGTGATATAGACAGCAAGGACCTTGAGAAGCTTGCACGCTCTATTTCTGATGCTCTTTCTTCAGAATTTTTCACACACTCTCTTGTTGGTATCGGTACACCGGTTGTTGGCGTTAAAGATTTGGCTCGTTCCTTCAAAGAAGCTCAGGTTGCTCTTGAGGTTGGTAAGGTTTTTGACACAGAGCGTAATATCGTAAGCTATGACCATCTTGGTATTGCTCGTCTTATTTATCAGCTTCCCACAACCCTTTGTGAAATGTTCCTTAAAGAGATTTTCAAGGTTGGTTCAATAGAAACTCTTGATCAGGAAACTCTTTTCACAATTCAAAGATTCTTTGAAAATAATCTCAATGTTTCTGAAACATCAAGAAAGCTTTTTGTTCACCGTAATACTCTTGTTTACAGACTTGAGAAGATTAAAAAGCTCACAGGTCTTGATTTAAGAGAGTTTGATGATGCAATTGTTTTCAAAGTTGCATTGATGGTTAAGAAATATCTGGATGCTAATCCCATTAAATATTAATAAATAATTAATTTAGCACATTTTTATTACAAAAGGGTTACATTTTGTAATGAGATGTGCTATAATTCTTTCGTTATAAAAATTTTTGGATTGGGTGTTGAAATTGATAGAATTCAAAGGAGTCTCCAAGGTATATGAAGACACCAAAACAAAAGCGCTTAATAATCTTGATATCAGGATTGAAAATGGCGAATTTGTTTTTATTGTTGGTTCTTCCGGTGCCGGTAAGAGTACTTTATTAAAGCTTATGATGAGAGAAGAGGTTCCTACCTCAGGCTCCATTAACATAAACGGATATGACCTCAATAATATGAAAAAAAGGGACATACCTTATTTCAGAAGGTCTCTTGGTATTGTTTTCCAGGATTTCCGTCTTATTCAGACAATGAATGTTTACGATAATGTTGCTTATGCAATGAGAGTTATCGGTGCAAGAGAGGGTGCTATAAGGAAAAGAGTGCCTTATCTCCTTGGTCTTGTTGGTCTTAACTCAAAAGCTCGCTCAAAGCCTAATCAGCTTTCAGGTGGTGAGCAACAGAGGGTTGCTCTTGCAAGGGCTTTGGCTAATAATGCAAGTATGATTATTGCGGACGAGCCCACAGGTAATATTGACCCCAAAATGAGTTATGAAATTGTTGATTTACTTAACCACATAAACTCTGATGGTACAACTGTTATTATGGTTACACATGATTTGCATCTTGTTAAAACCTTTAATCATAGAGTTATAACCATAAAAAACGGTGTTATTGAATCGGATTATCCCGATGCTTCTCATATTGAGGTTGAGCCATATACATTTGAATCCCCTGAGAATGAAATCGGTTCGTATTTCATTAACGAGGATACAACTGATTTTGATTATCTTATGCAGACCTATGGCGTTGATACTTCCAAAGATACAACAGAAGCTGATATTCCTGCTTCTGCAGAAGAGGAGGTTGAGGCACAATGAAAGGCGCGAGCTTAGGTTATTTAACCCGTGAAGGTTTCAGAAATATCTGGGTGAATCGACTGCTTTCTCTTGCAACTATAGTTGTTTTAATATCCTGTCTTATTATTGTAGGCAGTGGTTCACTTATTTTTCTGAATATTAATGCAGTTCTTGATTTAATTGAAGGTCAGAATGTTGTTATGGTATATGTTAACGACAATGCTGACGATTATATGACACAAACACTGGGCGTTCAGCTTGAAGCGCATACCAATATTTCAGATGTTGAGTTTGTTCCTCGTGAAGAGGCTTTTCAGCGTCAGATTGAGGCGTATGGTGATAAAGCAAATCTTCTTGAGGGTCTCTCGCCTGAAATTTTACCTGATGCATTTAAGGTAACTGTTAAAGACCTTGAAATGTTTGATGCAACAGTAGGGGAAATTAAAGGTTATGAAAATGTTCTTCAGGTCAGGGAAAACAGTGATTTGGCAAGCAAGCTTGCAAGCATAAGAAACGCTGTTACATATATCAGTATAGGTATTGTAGCAATTCTGTTCTTTGTTTCCCTGTTTATTGTATCCAATACAATCCGTATCACTATTTATAACCGCCGTCTTGAAATCAGTATTATGAAAGCCGTTGGTGCTACAAATGCTTTCATCCGTTGGCCCTTTATGGTAGAAGGTATCCTTTTAGGACTTTTCTCTGCTATTTTAGCCTTGGGTATTCAGTACGGAGTATATTCGGTAGCTTCAATATGGCTCGGAAATATACTTTCAATGCTTGGCGGAGAGGTTGTTAATTTCCTCGACTATGTTTGGGTGATTTTTGGTATATTTGCCTTTATCGGTGTTGTAATCGGTGCATTCGGTAGTATTATTTCTCTAAACAAATATTTAAAGGAGCACAGTAATGTTGTTGAAAACGACTGATAAATCAAAAAAGATTTTAAGCCTTATTCTTTCGTTTGTTATTGTTCTCGGTGTTATGTCTGTTTCTGTTTATGCGCTTACTGATGCTGAAAAACAGGAATATGAAGAGAAAATTCAAGCTATTAAAAATCAAATTAAAGAAAACGAAAAGAAAATAGCCGAGCTTGAAGCTGAGGCGGCTACTTATGATGATGAAATCAGTGCCCTTCAGGAGAAAATTGATGTTCTTCAGGAGCAGATAGATTTATATAATGATGAAATTGCACTTATTGATGCAGATATTCAAGTTATTGATAATCAAATTAAGGGCATTGAAAATGAAATAGAGGATCTTAATAAGCAGATTGATATTCTTGATAAGCAGGTTATCGACATTCAGCAGCAAATCGCTGATACTTATACTCTTCTCGGAGAAAGAATACGTGCTAACTATATGTCCGGTGCTAATAGCTCACTCGAGTATATCTTAACCTCAGATAGCTTTGAGTTTCAGGAATATCTTGAAAGAACAGAGCTTATTCAAAGAATTGTTGAACATGATGACGCACTTATTACAGAGTTGGAAAATGATATAGAAGCTCTTAAGCAAAAGGTTCTTGAAATTGAAGATATGAAGGTTCGCCTTAACTCGAAGATTGAGGAATTGGAAGAGGCGAGAAAGGATCTTAATTTAAAGAAAAAAGAGCAGGTTGATGCACGTAAAATTATTGAGGATAAGGAATCTGAAATTCAGGCTGACCTTAATAAAGTTATGAGCATTGTTAATGCACTTGATGCCAAAAGTAAAGAATATGAAGCCGCAATGGAAAAAGGTGAGGCAACTATTCTTGATTATGAGCAAAAGCTTGCTCAGCAAAACACCTCGTTTGGATCAGGTCAGGTGAGTGGTGACATGATATGGCCATTGCCATATAACAACACTTATGTATCGTCTTCCTTTAAAATGAGAACTCTGAATGGTGTTACAAGACAACATAACGGTATTGATATTTGCCGTTGGGGTGGAACTCATGGTGCGCAGATTGTTGCAGTAAAAGAAGGTACTGTTGAAACCGCAGTCTATAGCGGTTACGGTGGAGGATATGGTCTCTATGTAGTAATCGATCACGGGGAAGGTGTAAAAACATATTATGCACACCTTTCTTCAGTTCATGTCAGTGTAGGTGATTATGTTACACAGGGTACTGTTATCGGTTTAGCAGGTAATACAGGCTATTCTTTTGGCGCTCATCTCCATTTTGGTCTTATGATTAATGGTGGTTGGGTTAATCCGATGAACTATCTTTCAAAGCCGGCAGGTCTTGAAATTCACGGTTAACAGAAAATTATAATATTTACGCTCCTTTTTCATAGAATGAAGAAGGGGCGTTTTTATGTTAATTTTAAAGATTACAGAAGAAAGAGAACAGAGAATTAAAAATAAAGGTAGATTCAGAAAAAAAGTAGTATATGAAAACTACGACCAAATTAACAGATATACAATAAATGTATCAGGTAAGAACGTGGTAGTTTTAGAGTTATCAGAGAAAAATCTTGAAAATGAAGATGTGGCAACTATTTTAAGGGTGTATAATAACAGAGTTTTGGTGGAGGAAAAATATAAAAGAAACAAAATACTTGTGAATTATCTTTTTAACCCAAAAGCATATTATCAAAGAGCGGTTCTTTCGTCGCTGACTAACCAAATTAAAACATTGAATAAAGATTGGCAAAATATATGTGTAAAACTAAAGTTTTTTTTACCATTCAATGAATTTTTCAGTTTGGTTAAAATCTCAAAAAATGTTACTGTTATTACCGATGAAAGTAATCTGACAGATATGTTTTTAAATAGATGCTTCTGTGAGTATGGTGCTGTAGTTAAATTGAAAAATGAATGCGCAACAACTGATTTTGATGTATTCCTGGATCTGGACGCAATTGATAATAAAGGAAAAGTAATGATAGAGGTAAAAGGAAAAACATTTCTTTTGTATCCCGATAATACATATTTCTCTAATGATGCTGAATATGAAAAATTACAGTGCTTTAATTTAGAGCATAATGAAATGTGTGCAGCTTTTTCCGATATGGATTGGCGAGTATTTTAACGAAATATGAGTGGAAAAGACTATCCCAAAATCTGATTCGGATATACTTTACCCACTCTAAGGGAAACTAAACCTTGACAATTTTGATTAATTTCTATATAATACGTTTATTGATTTTGCGCAAGGAATTGCGCAAATAATTTTTGAGAGGATGTAATTCACAATGGCACAGGATATTGTTTTAACCAAAGAAGGTTATGAGGAGCTTTCCGAGAAATTAAAAGTATTGAAATCCGAGGGCCGTTCCGAAATAGCAGAAAAACTCAAGGTTGCTCGTTCTTTCGGCGACCTTTCCGAGAACAGTGAGTATGATGAAGCTAAGTCTGAACAGGCAAAGCTTGAGGCTGAAATTAACGACATTGAAACAATGCTTTCAAGAGCAACTATCATCAATGATGAAGAAAATGCAAACACAGAAGTTGTTCACCTTGGTTCAATTGTTACAATCAAAGAAATAACAAGAGGCGCAGCAGAAAAAACATATACAATCACAGGTTTTGCTCAGGCTAACCCTGCAGAAGGCAAAATTTCTGATGAATCTCCCGTTGGTAAAGCTCTTTTGGGTCACAAGGTTGGCGACAAGGTTGTTGTTGAGGCGCCTCGCGGTATTATTAATTTTAAAATTGTAAAAATCGAAGTTGACCAGAAATAATTATAAAACCGAACCGATTTATGCTGGAATGCACAAATCGGTTTTTTAAATATGGGTGTGTTAAGTGAAAAGGATTTTTGTTTGTGTCTTAAGCGTTATTATTGTTTTGAATCTTTCGTCTTGCAGCAATACGCCGGTATCTTTGCAAAATGAAGATAGAACAATTGCAGTAAAATATGGTTCTGCAAACGAAATAGCGTCAGATGAATATGTTTCTCAGGATTTTACAAAGGTTACATATAATTCTTCTTCCGATGTTGTTTTAGCGGTTGAAAACGGTAAATCAGATTGTGGTATTTTAGATGATTTTGAATTAAATTCCTATTTATCCGCAGGAAGAAAAATAAAAAAATCGGAAACTTGCGTATACAGTATAGATTATTGTGCATATTTCAGTTCAGAAAACGAACTGTTAAAAGAATCCTTTGACGAAGCAATTACTGAATTGAAAAATAACGGAGCTTTAGAAAGAATTAAAGCTGCACATTTGAATGGTAAAGCTTTTTCGGGTTCGGAAAAAGACAATGATAAAGGTACTCTTGTAATGTTATGCGATCCGTCTTTTGAAAAGCGGGTATATACGGATGATAATGGAAATATTACTGGTTTAGATGTTGATATAGCTGAAGAAATATGTAACTTCTTGGGTTATGATTTGGAAATTGTTACTGCGGATTTTGATGAGCTTTTTTTGATGCTCCGGAATGGAGAAGGGGATTTTATTATTTCTGCTTGTGAAGTTAATGAAGAACGTGCCGAATATTATTTGTTAAGTGATGTGTATTTTACTTTGAAGTACCATTTAATTGAAAGAGCATAAAATTTTAAGCCTCTCACAGTTTGACTGTGAGAGGCTTTTAAAGTTTAAACTAATTCAAAACTTATGCAAGTTCTGCAAAGTATTTGATTGTTCTAACCATCTGGCTTGTGTAGCTGTTTTCGTTGTCATACCAGGAAACAACCTGAACTTCGTAAAGATCATCAGCAACTTTAGAAACCATTGTCTGAGTTGCATCGAAGAGTGAGCCGTATTTCATACCGATAACGTCGGAAGAAACGATTTCATCAGTGTTGTAACCGAAAGATTCAGAAGCAGCAGCCTTCATAGCAGCGTTGATGCCTTCTTTTGTTACATCTGCGCCTTTAACAACAGCTGTAAGGATTGTTGTTGAACCTGTGGGAACAGGAACACGCTGTGCAGAACCGATAAGCTTGCCGTTAAGCTCGGGGATAACAAGACCGATAGCCTTAGCAGCACCTGTTGAGTTGGGAACGATGTTAGCAGCGCCAGCACGTGCTCTTCTCATATCGCCTTTTCTGTGAGGACCATCAAGAATCATCTGGTCGCCAGTGTAAGCGTGGATTGTGCTCATGATACCGCTCTGGATGGGAGCATAATCGTTAAGAGCTTTTGCCATGGGAGCAAGGCAGTTTGTTGTGCAAGAAGCAGCAGAGATGATCTGGTCATCAGCTGTAAGAGTGTTTTCGTTTACAGAGAAAACGATTGTTTTGAGATCGTTACCTGCGGGAGCAGAAATAACAACTTTCTTTGCACCTGCGTTGATGTGAGCCATGCTCTTTTCTTTTGAGCAGTAGAAGCCTGTGCATTCGAGAACAACGTCAACACCGATTTCGCCCCAGGGGAGTTCAGCAGCGTATGCCATTGCATAGATTTTAAGAGTTTTGCCGTCAACTGTGATTGTACCTGCTTCGTCGTCTGCTTCAACTGTGTGAAGATTTTCGCCGATTCTACCGCAGTAACCACCCTGAGCTGTGTCATACTTGAGAAGCTGAGCAAGCATTGAGGGTTTTGTAAGGTCGTTGATAGCTACTACATCATAGCCTTCAGCGCCGAACATCTGACGGAATGCGAGACGGCCGATACGACCGAAACCGTTAATTGCAACTTTAACTGACATTTGAATTACCTCCAAATATTTTTTGTTAGTTTATTTTTAACCTTGTCTATTTTACCATAAAATTGAATAAATGCAAGGACTTTGATATAATTTTAACTTATATTTTTAAGTTTTGTCATAATGCAAAAAAATATAACAAGAAAAACGAAAAATATGGTTTAAATTCCAATATATTTTTATTAGTTTACAACATTAGTTGGGTTACCCTCGAGAAAGGCTTTGACATTTCCTTCAAGAATACCCATAAGACGAAGTCTTGTTTCATATGCTGCCCAAGCGATATGAGGTGTGATAAAGCAGTTCGGTGCAGTAAGAAGGGGATTGTCGTTTTTTGGTGGCTCAGTTGATAAAACATCAGCACAATAGCAACCTAATTTGCCTGATTTTAAAGCGTTGGCAATGTCTTCCTCGTTTGCAACACCGCCACGAGCGGTATTGATAACACAACAACCGTCTTTTAATTCATTAATAAATTCATTGTTTATAAGTCCGGCAGTTTTATCAGTTAAGGGACAATGAACAGTAATAAAATCGGAGTTATTGAGAACTGTAATCATATCTGTAAATTCTATATCGGGAGCATTGTCTTTTTTACCTGAAGGAGTATAAACAAGAACCTTCATACCAAAAGCTTTTGCAATTTCTGAAACTCTTCTGCCGATTTTACCAAAACCAATTATACCGAGAGTTTTGCCGTCAAGCTCAAACAACGGCATATTCCAATAGCAAAAATCCTTGCAGTTTTCCCAGTCTCCGTTTTTGACAGAAGCAGTATATTCGCTTACTCTGTTTACAGACTCCAGAATATAAGCAAATACCATCTGTGCAACACCATTTGTAGAGTATGAAGGAATGTTTGAAAGGGGAATATTTCTCTCCCTTAAAGCAACGCCGTCTATTTGATTATATCCCGTTGCAAGTGTTCCCACAAATTTTAAGTTCGGAAGCTCAGCAATTATTTCTCTTGTCAGCTTTACTTTGTTTACAATCAGTATATCCGCATTTTTGGCTCGTTCAATAACAAGCTCTTCGGGAGTTCTGTCATAAACTGTAAGATTTGTAATCTTACCGATGCAATCCCATGACAAATCACCGGGGTTTTCTGTGTAACCGTCAAGTATTACGGCATTAAGTTTGTTGTTCATAAAATCACCGCTTTTATTATACACATAATTGCAATGTCTTTCAATATGGTTTGTATATATTTATGTAATAAATGCCCGAAGTCTTGTGTTCTTATTTTGTAACCCATATCATAAACTCTTTAAGAGGAGTGTGAATTATGAAAAGGTTTATTTCTTTTGTATTATCGAGTGTATTACTTTTTTCAATTTCGATAACTACATTTGCAACTGATAAAAAAATTGTAAAAGAAGAGGAAAATGTAGCAGTTGCAAAAACTGTTGTGTCAGAGGAAGATAAGAAAGAACTCAGCAAATTACCCGTTGAAATTAAAGCAAAAGCAGCGGTTTTAATAGAGGTTACAAGCGGTAAGATTTTGCTTGAATACAACCCCGATACACAGCTTTTTCCTGCATCGGTTACTAAAATAATGACAATGCTTTTAGTAGCTGAGGCTATAAACAGTAAAAAAATAACCCTTGCCGATAAGGTAACCTGTTCTGCTAATGCCGCTTCAAAAGGTGGCTCTCAGATATGGCTTGAAGAAGGTGAGAGTATGACTGTTGATGAGCTTCTTCGGGCAACGGCAATCGGTAGTGCAAATGATGCGGCAACTCTTTTGGGTGAATATGTTGCAGGTAGTGAAACTGCCTTCATTGATATGATGAATAAGCGCGCCGAAGAATTGAAAATGAATAATACTCATTTTGAAAACGCAACCGGCCTTGATGATGCAACAGCTACCCATTTAACCACCGCAAGAGATATAGGGCTTATGTCCTGCGAGCTTTTAAAATATGATTTCATAAAAGATTACACAACAGTCTGGATGGATTCATTAAGAGATGGAAAAACAGAGCTTGTAAACACTAATAAACTGGTTAGATTTTATAGTGGTACAACGGGACTGAAAACAGGTACTACTGCAAAAGCAGGATGCTGTGTGAGTGCTTCTGCAGAACGTGACGGACTGCATCTGGTAGCAGTTGTTATGGGTAGTGATAATAGCAACGACCGCTTTAATACCGCAAAAGCAATGCTCGATTGGGGCTTTTCAAACTATTCTTGTATAACACCTGAAATCAGTAAAAAAGATTTGAAAAAGGTTCAGGTTATAGGTGGTAAAAAAAATTATGTTGCACCTCAAATATCGACAATTTCTCCCATAATTGTGAAAAAAGGGGAGGAAGATAAAATCAAAATTACGGTTAAAACAGAAGAATGCCTTATAGCACCTGTGGTAGAAAAGCAAACGATAGGAAATATTATAGTTTCTCTTGATGAAAAAACTGTTTCTGAGTATAAAATAATGGCAAAAAATTCTGTAGCTGAGCTTGGCTTTTGGGGATATTTAAAAAAACTTGCTAATTTTGTAGCAAATGGTGAAAAAGAATACCCTAAACATATTGATAATGCTTGATAACACTTGACATTTACGCATCCCTTTGTTAAAATCAATTGATAATAAATAATGGATTATTATGTAATTTGATTCTGTTAAGGGATGTGTTTTTATGTTATATACATCAACAAGAGATAATAATGTGAGAGTAACTGCTTCAAAGGCAATTACCGACGGTATTTCTCCCGATGGGGGACTTTATATTCCTGTTGAAATTCCTGCTTTAT
This sequence comes from Acutalibacteraceae bacterium, assembly GCA_045604605.1. GTDB lineage: Bacteria > Bacillota > Clostridia > Oscillospirales > Acutalibacteraceae > DTU089. Next base: position 16,462 of record JAZUOL010000089.1, read on the forward strand.
CTGCAGATGAGCTTAAGGAGCTTTGTTCTGCTGATTATAAAGCACGTGCTAAAAAGGTTCTTGGTCTTTACCTTTCAGACTTTACTAAGGAAGAACTTGACTATTGCGTTGAAGGTGCATATGCAGACGGTAAGTTTTCCTCAAAGGATGTTGCTCCTGTTGTAAAGCTTCACGATAATGTTAATATTCTTGAGCTTTTCAAGGGCCCCACTTGTGCATTCAAGGATATGGCTCTTCAGATTCTTCCTTATCTTCTCACAGTTTCTGCAAAGAAAAATCTTAAAGATAAAGAAATTGTTATTCTCGTTGCAACCTCAGGTGACACAGGCAAAGCAGCCCTTGAAGGCTTTAAGGATGTTGAGGGTACAAAAATTCTTGTTTTCTACCCCAATGATGGTGTCAGCCCAATGCAGAAGCTTCAGATGACAACTCAGGAGGGTAACAATGTTGGTGTTTGTGCTATCTACGGCAACTTTGACGATGCTCAGACAGGCGTAAAATCAATTTTTACAAATAAAGAAATTCTCAAAAGATTTGAAGAAAATAATCTTGTTTTCTCATCTGCAAACTCAATTAACTGGGGCCGTCTTGCTCCTCAGATTGTTTACTATGTTTCTGCTTATTGCGATATGGTAAACAGTGGTGCAGTTAACTTTGGTGATAAAATCAATATAGTTGTTCCCACAGGTAACTTCGGAAACATTCTTGCAGCATATTTTGCAAAAGAAATGGGCTTGCCTGTTAATAAGCTTATCTGTGCATCAAATGCCAATAACGTTCTTACCGATTTCATTGAAAATGGTGTTTATGACAGAAACCGCGATTTCTATACAACAGTTTCTCCCTCAATGGATATTCTCATTTCGAGTAACCTTGAAAGACTTCTCTATATCCTTTGCGGCAGAAATTCCGATATTATCAATGAATGGTTCGGTGCGCTCAAAGATTGCGGTAAATATACAGTAAGCGAAGATGTTAAAGCAAAAATCAATGAGCTTTTTGCTGCAGGCTGTTGCGATGATGAAATGACTAAAGCAACAATCAGCGAAACCTATTCTGCTTATAATTACCTTGCAGATACTCATACCGCAGTTGCAATCAATGTTTGTAATTCTTATGAAAGCAAAACAGGAGACAAAACTCCTGTTGTTATTGCTTCCACTGCATCTCCGTTTAAGTTTTCAAAAGCAGTTCTTTCTGCTGTTGATAAAGAGAATAAAGCTTATGATGATGAATTTGCAACCGTAGCAGCTCTTGAAGATATTTCTTCACTTAAAGCTCCTGAACAGCTTGCTGCCCTTAAGGGTAAAGCAGTTCGCTTTAACAAGGTAACATCTAAAGAAGATATGGCACAGGTAGTTTTTGATATGCTTGGCATTTGAGGTGACGGGATTTGTCATTGTTCGTAATTGGTGACACGCATTTGTCACTTTCCGTTGATAAGCCTATGGATATTTTCAGAGGCTGGACGGATTATATTGACAGGCTCCAAAAAAATTGGAATAAGGTTGTTTCTCCTGATGACAGCGTTGTAATACCCGGTGATATTTCCTGGGCTATGAATTTTAATGAAGCGGTTAAGGATTTCTCGTTTCTTAATTCCCTTAATGGTAGCAAGTACATTCTCAAAGGCAACCATGATTATTGGTGGAATACAATGTCAAAAATGAACAAGTTTTTGGCAGAGAACAATTTTGATACAATCAAAATAATCCATAATAACGCCTATTCTGTTGAAGGCTTTTCGATTGCCGGTTCTCGTGGTTGGTTTTATGATGATAACGCCGAGGCAGATAAAAAAGTTATTCTTCGTGAGGCGGGCAGACTTCGAGCTTCTTTAAATGAGGCGAGCAAGCTTGGCGGAGAGTTGATTGCTTTTCTCCATTATCCGCCAATAAGTGCAAATCAGGAATGTGAAGAAATTCTTTCTGTATTAAAGGAGTTTCCTGTTAAACGCTGTTATTTTGGTCATCTTCATGGTTTTGTTGCTCCTGAAAATGCAAAATTGGAGTGGGAGGGGATTGAGTTTAACCTCACTTCTGCCGACCATTTAGGCTTTATTCCTCGTCTTATTGCTCATACAGAGTATTAAAACCACTGAAAATTAATATAAAATCAATAAATTTTACATATAAATGGAAATTTATTGAAAAAAATAGTGGAAATTTGCAAATTATTATGATATAATTTCGCAGTTAATATATGATCGCAAATGAAAGGATGTTTAAAATGAGTTTAAAGTCTTGCGAAAAAGTTGAAACAAACGTATATGCTCTTGAAATTTCAATCGAAAGCGATGCTTTCAAAGCGGCAGTTTCAAAAGCTTATACAAAAAACAGAGGTAAATATAATGTACCCGGTTTCCGCAAGGGTAAAGCTCCCAAGCACATTATCGAAACTTACTATGGTAAAGAGGTTTTCTGGTACGATGCAATTGATGCAGAGTATCCCGCACTCTTTGAAGCAGCAGTAAAAGAAGCAGGTATCGTTCCCGTTTCTGCTCCCTTTGAGGATGAAATCGTTTCTCTTGATGAAAACGGCTTCATAGTTAAACTTAAAGTTACTGTTAAACCAGAGGTTGAGCTTAAAGCTTACAAGGGAATTAAAGCAGAAAAAGAAAAAGTTACTGTTAAAAAAGCAGAAATTAAAGAAGAAGTTGACAGAGCTCTTGAAAAAGATGCAAAGCTTGTTGCTGTTGAAGGCAAGGCTGCAAAGAAGGGCGATATTGCAACAATCGACTTTGAAGGCTTTGTTGACGGTGTTGCTTTTGAAGGCGGTAAAGGTGAAAACTACGACCTTGAACTCGGTTCAGGTAGCTTTATTCCCGGTTTTGAAGAGCAGGTTATCGGTCATAAGGTTGACGAGGAATTTGACGTAAACGTTACTTTCCCTGAAGAATACACAGAAGAGCTTGCCGGTAAAGAAGCAGTATTCAAAATCAAGCTTCATAAAATTATGAAGAAAGAGCTTCCCAAATACGATGATGAATTCGTTAAAGATGTCAGCGAATTTGATACAATCGCTGATTATGAAAAGAGCCTTGAAGAAGAAATCAAAGCTCGTAAGGAAGCAGCTGCAGACCGTGCATTTGAAAGTGCAGTTATGGATACTCTCGTTGACAACGTTATCGCAGAGATTCCTGCAGTTATGATTGAAAAAGAAATAGATAATCAGGTTAGCGAGTTTGAGTACAGACTTCGTGCTCAGGGTCTTGCTATGGATATGTATCTTCAGTATCTCGGTATGGATATCGCAGCTCTC